>CASDWL010000026.1 GCA_949284615.1 uncultured Mycoplasma sp. | reverse complement strand
CATTTAAAAAACATGGAAATAATAAATAAAATAAGTTATTATCAAACAGGATTAATTATAAATATTTTTATTAATTTTATATCTTGTTTTGTATTTTTAATTGTCTTATTTTTACTTAATCTATATATATTTATAATATCTATATTTGTAGCAGGAATATTCACATTAATAACTTTAATTTTTAAGAAAAAATTCAAAGAAATTTTCTTAATAGGTTTAAAACAAAATATTGCATTTAAAAAAATATATTTAAATATTGTTAACTCTATAGAGCAATTTAAAATGAAACAAACAAATATTCTTTTAAAAAATAAATTTGATAATTCTATTAATGAAGTAATTGGAACAGAAAAAAAGATTTTAAGAATAAATTTATATTATTCTTTATGTCAAAGTATTATAAAAAATATCACTAATATTTTAATTATTACATTTTTTGTAATACAAGCATTGAATTTTAACTTCTCTTTTGGAAATGTTTTTATTTATATATCATCATTTAATTTTTTTATTACCTCTTATCTATCATTAATTGATTTCATATTTGAATATCCAAATATTAATCAATATATAGACAATATCAATGGTTTTTTGATGATGGATGAAGAAACAAATATTTTGTCTAATAGTACTCAAAATGTAGAAAAAATAAGAAAAATAGAGATAAAAAATGTTTTATATAAATATGGAAATTTTGAACTTAAAATTCACAATGTGACTATAAATTCTAATATTAAATTAACAGGGAAAAATGGATCTGGAAAATCGACTTTTATGAAAATTGTATCTTTATTAATTTATCAAGATGAAATATATATAAACAATAAGCATTTATTAAATTTAAATATTGATAAATTAAGACAACAGATTTGTTATATAAGCAGTAATGAATATTTGCCTAATTGCACTATCTATGAATATTTAACATCTTTAAATAACAACAATTCAGATATTTTAATTAAAAATTATGAATTATATAATTTAAGAACACTATTTGAATATATGAATTTAAAGCTAAGCTCTGTAATAGAAGACAATGGTAAAAATTTATCTTTAGGACAAAAACAATTTATTTACATTCTTAAATTATTTTCGGTTAATTCATCATTAATTTTATTAGATGAAGTTTTTGAAAACATTGATATTGAATTTAAAAATAAACTATTTCCTATTTTAAAAAAATATTTGAATAAAAGAATTGTGATTGAAACCTCTCATCAAAATAACTATATTTTTAAAGGTAAAGAAATTAATTGTGAATACTTTATATAAAAAGAAGATTTTTGCTTGATCATTAATTTTCATTATTTTATCAATCGTTTCAATTGTTATTTTGCTTCAAACTGAATTTAAGGAATATGTTGATGCTATATTAGAAGTTGATAATAACAAAAATTTTTCATTAAGATTTTCTACATCTAATATTAATTTCTTGAATAATCCTAAAGATATTTACATAATTATTGAAAATAAATCTTTTTATTTATATGATATTGAATTTATATATCAAGGAAACAATATTTATAGAATTAATTTTTCTAATGATGAATTATACAAGTTGATTAAAACTAATTCTTTATACAGTGTAAAAATATTTTATTCAACTAAAAAATTACATGAAATTTTATTTTAATTTAATATAAAATTGAATAATTATGAAATATAAAGATAAACTTTCTTTTGAAAATAAAAATTTTTTTGGTATAGGAAAAGATAATGAAGCCAATAAAAAATTTTTTAATAAAAATACATGAGTAAATTATTTGGGAACATCTTCAGATAAAAAACTTTCAATTTTTAATGTTAATTTTGAGCCAGGATGTAGAACTCATTGACATATGCATAAATCTAAAAAAGGTGGTGACCAATTTTTAATTTGCACTGCAGGAGAAGGATGATATCAAGAAAGAGGCAAAGAAGTCATAGAATTAAAAGAAGGAAAAGTGATTATTGTTCCACCTAACACTGAGCATTGACATGGTGCAAAAAAAGATTCTTATTTTTCTCATATAACTTTTTTTAATCCAGATGATGATCTACAAAATATTATTATTGAAGAATTAGATGACGAGTTTTATAATAATTTAAAAGATTAACCATAATAATTTATTATTTGAGGAATATAAATTAATAAAATTAATGATATATAATATTACTCATTATGAATAAGCTATCAATAAAAATAGATGATAATTATGATTTTGTTTTTGAAAAAGAATTTAAACAGATTTTAAAAACATTTCAAAAAATAATGAATTATGAGAATGATTTATATGTGGATGTTTTGGTCACTAATAATAAAACCATAAAGAAGATTTCAAAAGATTATCGTAATATCAACAAGGAAACAGACATTTTATCTTTCCCTTTTACTTTTAATGAATTATCTCATGATTTGGGATTCAATTTTTTGGGTGAAATTATTTTATCTTATGAAAAAATAGAAGAGCAAGCAAGGGAATTTAATCATTCTTTAAAAAGAGAATTCTGTTTTCTTTTTGCTCATGGATTAGTTCACTTAAGTGGTTTAGAACATAAAGAAAAAAATGAAGAAAAGCATTTCAATAATATTGTTTACAAAATTATGGAAAAAGAAAAAATATTTAGATAAACTAAATTATTAGTTGTCTGTATCTGTTTTTAAAATTGATAAAAAAGCTTCTTGGGGAACTTCAACTCTTCCAAATAATTTAGATTTCTTTTTACCTTCTTTTTGTTTTTTTAACAATTTCATTCTTCTAGTAACATCACCACCATATAATTTTGCAGTAACATCTTTTCTATAAGCCTTGATTGTTTCACGAGCAATAATTTTTGCTCCAATAGCTGCTTGCACAGGAACTTCAAAATTTTGCCTTGGAATAACATCTTTTAATTTTTGGGTTAAATCTCTTGATTTTGCATAAGCAAAATCTTTATGAACAATCATAGAAAAAGCATCAATTTTTTCTCCATTCAAAAGGATATCAACTTTCTCCATATCACTTTTTCTATAACCTATAATTTCATAATCAAAAGAAGCATAACCTTTAGATACAGATTTTAATTTGTTAAAAAAATCAAAGATAATCTCAGTTAAAGGTAATTCATAAACGATTTTTCTTCTTATATTATCAATATATTCAATATTAATATAAATTCCTCTCTTATTTTGACACAATTCCATAATAGGGCCTATATATTCCTCACTAACAATAATAAATGCTTTAATATAAGGTTCTTCTATGTATTCGATAAAAGATTTGTCAGGAAAATCTGAAGGATTTGCAATAATTTTATTTTCTCCATTTGTATAAAAAACTTTATATTCTACTGATGGAGCAGTTGCAATAATAGAAACATTAAATTCTCTTTCTAATCTTTCTTTTAAAATTTCCATATGTAAAAGACCTAAAAAACCTATCCTAAATCCAAACCCTAAAGCTTTAGACGTTTCAGGTTCATATGTGATGGAAGAATCTGATAGAGATATTTTCATTAAAGCATCTTTTGTTTTGTCATAATCAATTGTATCTACAGGATAAAATCCACAAAAAATTACAGGCTTTAATTTTTTATATCCAGGTAAAGCCTCTTTTGTAGGGTTATCAATAAGAGTTATTGTGTCTCCCACAGATACATCTTTTGCATCTCTAATTGCTGCAGCAATTCAACCAACTTCTCCTGCAGTTAATATATCTTTTTTAACTTCATGAGGTTTTTTAATTCCTAATTCTGTAACATGAAATTTTTTATTAGATGACATAAAATAAAATTCATCGCCTACTTTAATTTGTCCTTCAAATATTCTTGTCAATAAAATAACCCCTCTATAGAAATCAAAATAAGAATCAAATACTAGAGCTTTTAATGGAAGAGAATCATCACAATTTTTAGGGGCAGGTATTCTATTTATTATCGCATCTAAAACATTATCTATTCCTATTCCATTTTTAGCTGAAATTAATATTGCATCATCAGCAGGTATTCCAATAATATTTTCAATTTCTTCTTTAACTCTATCAGGATCAGCAGATGGCAAATCAATTTTATTGATAATAGGTACTATATCTAGTTCATTATCCATAGCTAAATAAACATTAGATAAGGTTTGTGCTTCTATGCCTTGGGTAGCATCTACCAACAATAAAGCTCCTTCGCAAGCCGCTAATGATCTAGAAACTTCATATGTAAAATCAACATGACCAGGTGTGTCTATAATGTGAAATAAATAATCTTTATACTCTATCTGAGCTGCATTTAATTTAATAGTAATGCCTCTTTCTTTTTCAAGGTCCATAGTATCTAAATGCTGAGCATTTAAATTTCTTGTATCTATTGTATGAGTAAATTCTAATAAACGATCGGCCAATGTACTTTTTCCATGATCAATATGAGCAATAATTGCAAAATTTCTAATGTTTTTTTTATTCACCATAGTTATTATTATTTTAATTAAAAAATAAAATAAATAAATATTAAAATAATCATTTTTTATTGATAAAAAGTTTGTAATTTATTTTAATTTACTAAAACTAATTTTAAATTTAAAATTCACATATTTATATTCAAATTATTTTTTAATATTATTTTTATAAAAAATAATAAAATATTTATTTGAAAGTTTTTTAATTTTATGCATGGAGATGAAGTGGAAGAAAAAAAACCTATTATTGAGTTAAAAAATATTGTTAAAACATATGATGATAAAGAAATACTTAAAAACATAAATTTATCTATTAATCAAGGTGAATTTATAACTTTATTAGGACCTTCAGGATCAGGTAAAACAACAATTTTAAGGTTAATTGCAGGTTTTGAATGAGCAACAAGAGGTGAAATTCTTTTTAAGGGTTTAGATATTAAAGATTTGCCTCCTCATATGAGAGATGTATCTACAATATTCCAAGATTATGCCTTATTTCCTCATTTGAGTGTAGAAAATAATATTAAATATGGATTGAAATTGAAAAGAATTCCATTACCAAAAGCATTAATTAAACAAAGTGTTTTTTCAAAGCAAAAATCATTACAAAAAAAATGAGAAAAACAAGCTCAAGAAGCTATGAAAAAATTAGACAAAATTCAGATAGAATATGAATCTGAGTTAAAAAATAAAAAACTTTCTAAAAGTAAAAGAACCAAATTACAAAATTGATTAGATGATTTAGATTTTAAGTATGCTTCATGAGAAGTATGACCTTCATTAATGAATGAAAAGTTTGAAAAAAGATATTTAACTAGAAAGATCACAAATCAAGAAATGAACAATATTGTGCAAGAAGTTATCAAATTAGTAAATTTAGAAGGCCATGAAAAAAAATCAGTGGATATGCTTTCGGGCGGTCAAAAACAAAGAGTGGCTTTAGCTCGTTCATTAGTAATTGAACCATCATTACTATTGCTAGATGAACCATTATCGGCTTTAGATGCCAAAATTAGGGAACAAATGCAAATCTTTTTATCTTCAATCCAAAAAAAATTGGGGATCACTTTCATTTTTGTCACTCATGACCGAGAAGAAGCTTTAAGATTGTCTAATAGAATTGCCATTGTTAGAGAAGGTGTTATTGAACAATATGGAACTTCTAAAGAAGTCTATGACTATCCAAAAAATAAATGAGTAGCTAATTTTATAGGTGATGCTAATATTTTGGAAGGCAAGATAATAGATCAAGAAAATGAAATTATTTCAATTCTTGACAAAAAAATGAAATATTGAACAAAATATAAATTTAATAATGATGATATTGTGGATGTATTAATAAGGCCTGAAGATATTGTAATTAAAAAATCTAGTGGCATCATAAAAGGTGAAGTAGAAACAATTACTTATGAAGGAAGTTATTACTTGATTACTATAAAAACAAAAAACAAAGTATTTTTAGTGGAATCATCTAGTGAATATGAATTAGGTGAAAAAGTTTATATATCTTGAACAGTCACCTCAATGCATTTAATGGAAAGAGAGGATTAATATGAATATGTTAACTAAATTAAAATTCAAATTAAATATATTTTTATTTTTACCTTATTTAATTTTTGTTTTATTATTTGTATTAATTCCTATCATATTTATTATTATTTTATCCTTTATAACACCAGCTGGAGCAGGTCCTGATTATGACAAATGAGAAATGTGAAAAGATCAGAATTTTTGACAAATTTTTCTTAAATCTTTTTTTATGGGAATTGTTGTTTCTTTGATTTGTTTAATAATATCTATGCCTTATGTTTTTATTCTAATTAATACAAGAAATAAAAGTTTAAAATTTATTCTGCTATCTTTGATTGTTACACCACTATTTTTATTTACACTAGTAAAAATTTTAGCTCTGAGAGGAATATTAACGATTATTTTTGATATTCCAATCGATGTTGAAGGATATCTTTATTTAGGTTTTGTTTATTTATATTTACCTTTCATGATAATACCTCTTTATAACATATTAAATGGAATGCCTAAATCAATAATTCAAGCTTCTCAAGATTTGGGTTACAATAAAATTTTTACTTTTATAAAGGTTGTTATTCCATATGGGTTGAAAGCAATTTGTTCTGGAATTATAATTGTCTTTTTGTTAGTAATTATGTCTGTAGCAGTAAGTAATAAATTATTGGATAATTCAGCAGGAAATCAAATGATAGGAAACATTATAAATGATTTGTCTAATCCATCAAACCCATTTGATATGCAAAAGGCATCATCTGTGGTTTTAATTTCTTTATTAGGTTGTTCAGTGGTTTATTTTGCAATTAATGCAATACCAATGATTTATAGAAAGATTAAAGGTGGTATTAATGAATAAATTAAAAGAAATTATTAAATATTCATATTTACTTTTAATTCTAGTGCTATCATATATCCCCTTATTTACAATGGCAATTTTTAGTTTTAATAAAACATCTGATAAAGGTTATGTTTCATTTGTTTGAAATGGTTTTTCATGAGATAGTTATAAAAATCTATTTTCTTCTCAAATCATGATGTCTTTATTAAATTCAATAATTGTGGCTTCAATAACAGCTTTGTTTGTTGTAACAATTTCTTTGATGACTGTGTTTTCTTTATGAAGACAAAAAAATAAATTATTAAAAAGCATTAATTCAATTAATAACAATATTTCTATGATTAATCCAGATATTATCATTGGAGTAAGTTTAGCTTTATTTTTTGGAATGGTATTTGGTTCGCTATCTTCCGGAAGTGAAGGATTGATGAGAACAGTTTTAGGACATACTGTAATGACACTACCTTATGGAATTTTGATTATGTATCCTAAGAGTGAAAAGTTTAATAGAACATTATTTGAAGCATCCTGAGATTTGGGTTATTCTAAAATTAAAACGTGATTTAAAACATATTTTGTTTACATGTTTTCATCAATTGTTTTTACCATTATAATTACTTTTATTTTTTCATTTGATGATTTTATTATTACATCAATAACATCTAATACAACTACAATAGGCACTGAATTATATCAAGGACAATTTCGTTCTTGAGCTTTAGCTTTAGGTACATTAATTTTACTTTTAATGATTATTACAAACATTGCTTTCTTTCTTCATGTAAAGAAAAAAACTAAGAGGTAATAAATGAAAAAAATTATAGGAATCATTTCTGCAATAGTAATTTCATTAGTAGTGTTAATAACTGTAATATGTTTAAAAATTATCTACCCTTTTAAACCATCTTTTTATTCTTATAGTTCATATTTTGATAAAAAAACCGTTCAAGAAATAAATAAAAAATACTCATACAAAGAATATGGTGATGTTAATAGCTTTGAATATGCTTTAGAAAATAACAAAATAATTGGAGGTATAACTTCAGACTATGCAGTTATTTCTTTAATTAATGAAGGTAAAATAGCTCCTTTAAGAAAAGACATGGAAGAAATGAATAGATTAACAGATATAGGAAATATTACTTGAGAAGAATATTTCACGCCTGTTGCAAGAGAACAAATGAAATTTTATGATGGAAAATTGAATCAAGAATTATTGCAGACTTTATATGGAGAAGAATATGGAAGCAATTACATATTCAAGTTTTCTGATTTCGTAATACCTTATTTTATTAATGATAAATTAATTGCTTATGATACATCAAAAATCTTTAACGAATTAAATATGAATATTGATCCTTTTAATTTTTCAGCACCTCCTACATTACTAGAAGCATTACAAAAATTAACAGAAAAATCACCTAACATTCAAATTCAATGAACAAAGAACGAGAGAGAAAATGTTGTGTTAGGAGCAACAAAAAATGATCCTAAAATGAATTGAGACACTAAAATTACAGATCAAAATTACCTAGAATTAATCAATAATTTTTCTGAAATAGTTCTTGAAGGAACAGAAGCGCCGATAAGTAATATTAAAAGAAATTTATTTGATACAGATTCAGATATTATTTTAAATAATTTGATTAATCCAACTTCCAAAATATCTGCAGCTTTTATATACAATGGTGATGCTTTAGATGCATACTATGGTCATGACAATTTTCAAAGTATTGTAGATGGAGATAGATTAAGAATAATAAGAACTAAATATACTGTAAGAATTCTAGATTGTTTTGTAATTTCTTCATCAATAGACAATGACACTAAAAAAGAATTATTAAATTATTTTAATGAAATAATTTTCAAAGATATATTTGCATCTGATAAAGAGCTAGAAAATATGGACCCAGAAACAATATATCAGCAAAATGCTATTTTAAGAATATTTGACTATGTAAATTATACTCCTACCGCACTATCAGCATATAACTATGTTTATAACAATTATTTCTATGATGAAGAAACTCAAAAACATGATGAAATAGCAAGAGGCATATATGAAGTTGCATCAACAAACAATGATCCAATTAATCCAATTTATGTTCAAGCTTTATCACCTATTGAAAAGGAAACTTTATCCAAATTAACATTAGCGTTTCAAAAAAAATTGAATGGATATTAAAATGTAATTTATTTTTAGCTGTAAATCTTGCTGATTTAATACTAAATTATGATATAATGATAATAATGTATAACTTATACAAGAAGGATACATCATGACAATAAAAGGTATAAAAAAATATTTTGCAGGTTTTTCAATTTTATCAATTACAGTGATTGCAGCTTTAGGGACTACTTTTGTATTAAGTGCATCTTCAAATAAACCTAATAATGATAACAATTTAGATGTAGCCCCTTCAGAACCTAGTGAGCCTACTCCGCCAGTAATTGAGCCAGAAGTTCCTACTACTCCTCCTGAGACAGAACCAGAAAAACCTGAAGAAAAACCTTTAATTTTGGTTCCAAAAAACAATATAACCTCTTCTAGCTTGGGATTACAAAATTCATCATTAGATCAGGTTATATCATTGATAACAAAGGAATGAATAGTTGAAAATAAAAATCTTTTATTTTCATCAGGACAGGATGAATTAACTGTAGATAAAATAGAAGATTTATCTTCGTCTATATTTTTTGAAAATAATATTCTTAATACAAGTTATATTAAAATTAAAATCAATGATATATTCTTAACAATAAATAATTTTTATTTGATTACTTCAGATACTTCTTTATATGAATTACAAGGATATCCCTTAGGTGTTGGACAAGCAATTAATATTTCTTCATATATTAAGGATAAATCAAAAATAATGGAAGCAATTTCAACATATATTGTTAATTCACAAAATGATTATGTAAACAATCAAAAAGACTTTTATATGAGCAATTATATTAAAGACAGACAAAATTTATATAAATCTGTGGTTAATGGTGATGAATTAATATGAAATATTGATTTAAGGGGAAAAACTAAAGAATTTAAGAATGCTTTAAGTTTAATTTTCTTTAAAAAGAATTGAAATAATTTATTTACAAATAATCAATTAGCATCTGAATATATTGCAAATATTAAAATTACAAGCAAAGTTCAAAATATAGATAATAATATTGATAAATATAAAATATTTGCCACAAATATTGAATTAATTTTTGAACAAGAAATTCAATCAGCAAATGAATCTAATGCAAAAACTGTTTCTACAAAGACAATGAATTTCACATATAATACAAATCAACAAAATTCATCTGCATATGAGATTATATTTAGTAAAAATGCTGATTTAGAAATAGGAAATGTTATTCCTATAAATAGTTCAATGTTAACTAATTTAAGTCCTAAAAATCAAACTATTTATTTAGATTCATTTGTTGGTTTACAAAATGTTATAAATCAATCTATTACAAAAATTTCTGAAAGTTTCACTAAAGATGTTTTATACAATAATAAAGATCAAATTTTCAGTGATTCTTATTTGCTAACAAAATTAGAATTTATTGATGGTATTACAAATAATGGTCTTGTGGGAACAAATTATGACAAATTTTCTATTACTGTTAAATGACAAAATATGTCTGAAACTACAGATGTTACATTGGCGATTTCTCAAGATAACAGAATTAAAACTTTAGGCTTGCATAATTTATGAAAAACACCTATAAGTAATAAACAATTAGGAATTTATACAGATTCAACAAATATATTTGAATTAAGAAAAAGAATTCCACCATTTATGTGATATGAACAAATAAATCCAATGAACAATGATAAAAGTAGTCCTTATTATCAATCTGGATATGAATCATATACTTTAAACATTAGACCTAGATATATAGATGCTACAGATGATTCTATATATGCTTCAATGAATTTTGATACAAACACAGGATTAGCAGATGTACATTTTAAAATGTATTTTAGAAGCATTTGAAAAATGACATATACAGACTTTTGTAGTCAATTTCAAAAAAATATTGTCCCAAATTTAAATACATTAAATGATATTCAAATTCAATGACAATTAGTTAAAGAAGGACAACAAAATGGAAATAGATTAGAAGCAAAATTATGTCCTACAAAAATAATTTTAATTTATAGAAGTGGTGAAAGAGTTGAATGGAGTTTTTCAAGAGATTTTGTATTAAATAATAACATTGCGACTCCAATTCATTTCATTGTAGATCCTTCATCAGGTAATAAATATAAAGTAGTTGAATTATAAAATTATTGGTTTAATTATAAAAAACATAACCTTTTTAATTTTTAGGTTATGTTTTTTATGCTTATGTATTACAATAGGTTATTTTGTTAATTTAACATTAAGTTTTTTCTCATTGTAAACAGATGCAAATTTTCTATTTCTTTTAGTTTCATACTTAACATATCCACTTATCAAAGCAAACAAAGTATCATCTCCACCAATGCCTACATTATTACCAGGATGAATTTTTGTGCCTCTTTGTCTAAAAATAATTTGTCCAGCATTGGCATATTGTCCATCACTTAATTTTTGACCTAATCTTTTACTATGTGATTCACGATTATTTTTACTACTACCTGCAGCCTTATGTGTTGCCATAGTTTTTCACCCCTATCCTTTTAATTCTTCAATTTTAACTCTTGTATATGGTTGACGATGACCAAGTTTTCTTTTATGTGTTGATTTAGCATTGTGACGATAAACAATAATTTTTTTAGCTTTTCCTTGTTTTTCAATGGTTCCTAAGACAGTTGCTCCTTTAACTAGAGGAGTTCCAACTTTATCTCCTATTAAAAGAACTTGATCAAAATTGATTTTATCTCCTTCTTTTCCTTCAACTTTTTCAATGAAGATAATATCATTTTTCTTAACAAGTAATTGCTTACCACCAGTTTTGATAATTGCAATCATGTTTTTTCTCCTTATTAGCAATTAAAAATTGAATGTTAGCAACATTTAGATAATCTATTATAAATAATTGTATTGTAAAAGATACTTTTATAATATTCTTAAATGTGGCTCGACCTCAAGGTAAATGATCATAAATAAAATCATTTTTAGAAACCTTTTTAGTTCGGTTACTTTAAGTAACAAATTAAATTATATCATTTCAAATAAAATATCTATTACATTATTTCTTTTTTATTTAAAATTTGTTTAGTTATGAATCAACTTTTATCTAATGTTCTTTTGCCTAAAACAATTGATGATATCATAGGTCAAAAACACCTTGTGGGTGATAACTGCATTATTAGAAAAATGGTTGAAAAAAAAGCAATTTTTTCTTTGATATTTTTTGGATTACCAGGTATCGGTAAAACATCATTAGCTTTTGCTATATGTGAGCAAATGAAACTTAACCATTTTTATTTTAATCCTGTTAAAAACTCAAAACAAGATTTAGAAGATATCTTAAATAAAATAAATAATCGTAAAAAAATAGTTATTATCATAGATGAAATACATAGAATGAATAGAGATAAACAAGATATTTTGCTTCCATATCTTGAAAAAAATAATTTAAGTATTATTGCTACAACAACAGAAAACCCATATTTTGTAATTAATCCTGCAATCAGGAGTAGGTGTTTTATTTTAGAATTAAAACCCATTTCTTTTGATGAAATGAAAGAAGCCTTAGGTAATATTTGTAAAAAAATAAATTTACCTCTAACAGAAGAACAAATCAAAAAAATAATAATTGCTTCAAGTGGAGATTTAAGATCGAGTATTAATATTATTGATTTAATTTTTACATTACATGGATCTACTTCAATTACAGACACTAATATCAATAAATTATTACCTCATACTCAAGCGATTGGTTCAAGTTATGGAAATGAATTTTATAATTTATTATCAGCCTTTCATAAATCACTAAGAGGTAGTGATTGTGATGCTTCAATTTATTATTTATCTAGGTTAATAAAAATAGGTGATTTAGATTCAATTTCTAGAAGAATGCTGGCAATGGCATACGAAGATGTTGGTTTAGCAAATCCTAATTTATTATCTAGGGTAAAAAGTGCAATAGATGTTGCAGAAAGATTAGGATTTCCAGAAGCAAAACAAGTGTTAGCAACTATAGTGATTGAATTATGTTTATCACCTAAATCTAATTCAGCATATTTAGCGATAACTAATGCTTTAGAAGATAACAAAAATAATAGTGGTGCTTATGATATACCTAATCATATAAAAGATAATCATTATTTATCTCATAAAAAATTAGGTTATGGTAATTATAAATATCCACATGATTATCCTAATCATTGAGTAGAACAAGAATATTTACCAAAAGCTTTAAAAGGGAAAAAATATTACTATCCATCCAATAACGAAATTGAATTAAAAATGAATAAATATTTAGAAAGAGTGAAAAATGAAAAATAATTGCATAAAAACATTTGCTAAACAATTTATAAAGGAGATTCAAAATCATAAATATATTGTTATTTTTCATCACCAAAGACCTGATGGTGATTGTTTGGGATCACAACATGCATTAAAGTTATGGATTAAAAAGAAATTTCCAGACAAAACTATTTATGCTGTAGGTTCAAATGAATATTTATTTCCATTTTTAAAATGACAATTTAATAAAATACCATCTGAAAGAATTTTAAAAAAATCCTTAGGTATTGTTGTTGATGCTAATTACACTGATCGAATTATTTGCAATGAATTAATTATCAAAAATAAATTACAAACATTAATTAGAATAGACCATCATCCTGAAAAAGATGACATAAATTATAAATTAAGATTTGTGGATCATACATATTCAGCATCAGCTGAGCAAATAGCAGATTTAATTAAAGTAATTGATGAAAAATCTTTAGATAAAGAAATTAGTAAATTTTTATATTTAGGCATTTATACAGATAGTGGTAGATTTTTTTATGATAATACAACATCAAGAACACATGAATTAGTTTCGTGATTGCTAAAAACAAATTTTAAAGTTTTTGATTTACACAAAAAACTTTCAATAAGAACTTTAGATGAATTAGAGTTTAATAAATATGTTTTGTCTAATTATAAAACATATCAAAATGTTATTTATTGTTTCATTAAATATGATGATATTAAGAGAATGAGACTTCAAGATAATAATACAAATAGGGTAGATTTCTTAGCAAATATAGAAGGATATGATATTTGAATTTTCTTTATTGAAAATAAAGATAAATCTATAAGAGTTAGATTAAGATCAAATAAATATGATATTGCACAAATAGCTCATCAATACAATGGTGGAGGACATAAAAAAGCTTCAGGTGCCATTATATATGATGAACAGAAAATTATTGAAATAGTAAAAAAATCATCATTAATTAAAAAATAATTTCATTTTTATAATTTTCTTTATATATATAATAAAATATTGCTTTATCAAATGAATTTAAGAAAGTAGTTGAAATTATGAAATATTTAGTAATTGTAGAGTCTCCTAATAAAGTAAAAACAATTCAAAAATATTTAGGTGATGATTATGAAGTAAAAGCTTCAGTGGGTCATATAGTAAAAATGATGACTGGTGGAGAGCGAAACTTGGGAATTGATTTTCAGAATTGAGAACCTAAATATAAAATAGAACCAGATAAAAAGCATATTGTTGCTGATTTAAAAAAAGATGCAAGTAAAGCAGAAATGGTTTACATTGCAACTGACCCTGATCGTGAAGGTGAAGCAATAGGAGACAATTTGGTGGAATATCTAAATATCAAAGACAAATATAAAAGAATTAAATATAATGAAATTACAAAAGATGCAATCTTAAATTCAATTGAACATCCAACAATTATTGATGAAAATTTAGTTAAAGCTCAAAAATCTAGAAGAATGCTAGATAGAATTATAGGGTTTAGACTAACTAATTTAATGATTAAAAAAATGTCTAATTATCCTGAAAAACCAACAGCAGGTAGAGTTCAATCTATTGCTTTAAAATTAGTAGTGGATAGAGAAAAAGAAATAAGAGAATTTCAACCTGTTTTATACTCAACAATTGAAGCAAAAATCAATGATAATATTAAAGCAACTTATTATAATCCTAATGGAGAATTTGATAATAAAGAGTGAATTAATAGAGAAGATGCTCAAAAAATTTTGTCTGAATTAAAAGGCCCTTTAAAAGTAATTGATATTAAATTAACAAAAAAGAATGATGCTAAAATAACACCATTAAAACAATCTGTATTATATAAAAAAGCTGATATGTCATCTAAAGTTGTTCAATCTGCCGCTCAAAAATTGTATGAAGGTTTTGGAGATGGTGGATTGATCTCATATCCTAGAACAGACTCTACAAGATTATCAGAAACATTTTTATCTAAAGCAAGAATGTATGTTAAAAATAAATATGGTGAACAATATGTTGCTACTGATGTTAAAGGATTTAGTGGTGATCAAGATGCTCATGAAGCAATAAGACCTACAGATATTAGTTTACATCCAGAACAAGCTTTAAAAAAATATCAATTATCATCTTATGAATATAAAGTTTATTCAATTATTTGATATACAACAATGAAAGCAATTATGACTGTTCCTACTAGAGAAATATTAAGATATGAATTAGAAAATAATAATCATAATTTTAAATTGTCATCATCTAAAGTTATTTTTGATGGTTACTTAGTTTTATCTGAAAAAGATAAAGACAAAGAATTGCCAAAATATAATATTAATGATTATATTGATGTTCAAGAATATTTTGCAACAGATCATGAAACTAAACCTCCAGCTCATTATACAGATGGTTCATTAATAGAGAAATTAGATGAAATAAAAGTAGGCCGTCCATCAACTTTTGCCACTACAGTAGAAAAAATTTTAGATCGAAAATTTGTAGTTAAAGAAGGTAATTCATTAAAATCTACCGAATTTGGCGAAGCGGTAATTACAAAATTAATCGAAGGATTTCCTAATGAAATTACAGAAGGATATACAGCAAGAGTAGAAGCTGATTTAGATTTAATTGCTGAAGGCGAAATAGATTATAAGCATTTAATGCAATCATTTTGAGAAAGATTTGATAATTCATTTAAAACTGCAGAATCAACATTAGAAAGAACTGTTTTATTGGATCGGTTTGTTGGAGAAGATTGTCCTGAATGTGGTAACCCTTTAATATATAAAAGTTCTAAAAAGACAAAAGAAGAATTCATTTCATGTTCTACTTGACCAGAATGTAAGTATACAAGAAGTTTAAAAACATATAAAGACAAAAGATTTAGTTTTTTAAAAAAAGCAAACAAAAATAAATTAAATTAAAAAATTACTCAAAATAGTATTAAAATTTATTATGTACATTAAAAAATAATTTTATTTTAAATGTATCTAACTTAAACTTATCTATTTATACTTTTTATATTTGATACTAATTTTTATTTTTATATTATGTGATTTAATAGTGTATTTTTACAAATAAAAAATAAAATTATTTTAAGAAGTGTACGCATATAATAAATGAATGAGGTAATTTTTCTAATGAAAAATAGTATTAATAATTATAGTGAAATTGGAACTTTAAAAGAAGTTCTAGTTCATACACCAGGTAATGAAATTCGGAGAATTTCTCCAGAAAGATTAGATGAATTGCTTTTTTCAGCTATATTAGAACCTGATGAAGCAATAAGAGAGCACAAAGAATTTTGTAAAGTTTTAGAAGATTCAGGAGTTAAAGTAATTCAATTAGTTGATTTAACAGCTGAAACATATGATCAATTAGATTCTAAGATAAAAGAACAATTTATTGAAGAATGATTAGATCAAGCAGAACCAAAATTAACTAAAGAAAATAGGGATAAAGTAAAAAAATTTATTATTTCTTCAAAAAATTCAAGAGAAATGATTAGAAGAATGATGGCAGGAGTTCTTGCTGAAGAAATTGATGTAAAGCAGGATAAAGCTTTAATTGTTGATCCAATGCCAAATTTATATTTTACAAGAGATCCTTTTGCTACTATAGGTAATGGTATTTCATTAAATGCGATGAAATATTCAACAAGAAGAAGAGAAGTAATTTTTTCTAAATTAATTTTTACATATCATCCTAAATATAAAAATACACCACGTTTTTTTGATTCTAGTGATTTAAATAAATCTAAGGGAACAATTGAAGGTGGTGATATTTTTATATATAATGAAAAAACTTTGGTAATAGGAAATAGTGAAAGAACAAATCATGAAGCAATTTTATCAATAGGTAAAAATATTAAAAATGATCCTGAATGCAAATTTGAAAAAATTATTGCAATAAATGTACCAGCAATGCCAAACTTAATGCATTTAGATACATGATTAACAATGTTAGATCATAATAAGTTTTTATATTCACCTAATATGCTATCAGTATTAAAATTCTGAGAACTAGATTTAACTAAAGATGAATTAAAAATGATAGAAAAAAATTCATCTTTAAATGATATGTTGAAATCAATAATAGGTGAAGAACCAATATTAATTCCAATTGCAGGAAAATCTGCAAATGAAATTGATATTAATGTAGAAACACATTTTGATGGAACTAATTATCTAGTTATTACACCAGGTGTAGTAGTAGGATATGATAGAAATATTAAAACTGCCAAAGCTTTAAAAGAAGCAGGAATTAAAGTTTTAACTTTCGAAGGAAATCAATTATCTTTAGGTATGGGATCAGCAAGATGTATGTCTATGCCTTTATATAGAGAAAATTTAAAAAAATAAATAATTTTAAGGAAGTGTTATTATGCCAGTTAATTTAAGAGGAAGAAGTTTAGATACATTATTAAACTTCACAACAGATGAAGTAAATTATTTAATCAATTTATCATTAGATTTAAAAAAATCTAAATATCAAGGATTGCAGCCTGCTTTTAGACCATTAGTAGGAAAAAATATAGCTATTTTATTCCAAAAAGATTCTACTAGAACAAGATGTTCATTTGAAGTAGCAGCATCAGATTTAGGAGCTGGAGTTACTTATTTAGGACCTTCAGGATCTAATTTTGGTAAAAAAGAATCTATTGAAGATACAGCAAAAGTTTTAGGTAGATTTTATGATGGTATAGAATTTAGAGGATTTGCTCAATCAGATGTTGATGCTCTAGTTAAATATTCAGGAGTACCTGTGTGAAATGGTTTAACAGATGCAGAACATCCTACTCAAATTATTGCTGATTATATGACCATGAAAGAAAAACTAGGAGACTTAAAAGGTAAAAAAGTAGTTTTTGTTGGTGATTATAAAAATAATATGGGTTACTCAGTAATGATTGGAGCAGCTTTTACTGGAATGAATGTTGTATTATGTGGGCCTAAATCATATAAAGATCAAATGGACAAAAAAGTTATTGATAAATGTTTAAAACTATTTAAAGAAAATGGTGGTTCATTAGAATTTAGTGATGATAAAATCCAAGCAGCAAAAAATGCAGATGTTATTTACACAGATGTTTGAGTATCATTAGGAGAACCTTTTGAATTATTTGATAAACGTATAGGTGAATTAAAAGATTTCCAAGTAGATATGAAAATGATGAAAGCAGCTAAAGATTCAGTAATATTTATGCATTGTTTACCAGCTTTCCATGATAACCACACATCATTTTCAAAAGAAGTTGCTGAAACATTAGGTAAAAAATATCCAATTGTTAAAAATGGTGAAATTGAAGTAACTGATGAAGTGTTTCAATCATTATATAACAAAGCTTTTGATCAAGCAGAAAATAGAATGCATTCTATTAAAGCAATTATTTTAGCAACAATAGGATATTAATTTATGTCAAGAATTGTTATAGCTTTAGGTGGGAACGCTTTAGGTAATAATCCTGAAGAACAAAAAGAATTAGTTAAAATCCCCGCTAAAAAAATTGTTTCTTTATTAAAAATGGGTCATGATGTAATAATAGGTCATGGTAATGGACCACAAGTAGGAATGATTTTCAATGCTTTTGCAGATGCAAGAAAAACTAATACCAATACACCTTTAATCCCTTTTGCTGAAGCTGGGGGAATGAGTCAAGGTTATATTGGATATCATATGTTAACTTCAATAGCAAATGAATTGAAAAAAGAAAAAATAAATAAAAATGTAGTTTATTTATTGACTGAAACTATTGTGGATGTTAATGATTTAGCATTTAAAAACCCCACAAAACCAGTAGGACCGTTCTATTCTTCAAAAGAAGAAGCTGAAAAAAATAATCCAAATTCTACGATTGTTGAAGATTCTGGAAGAGGATACAGAAAAGTAGTACCTTCACCTAAACCTATAGATTTTATTGGGATTGATGCAATAAAAGAAAATATAGAACAAGGAACAGTAGTAATAACTGGAGGTGGAGGAGGAATACCTATTATTGAAAAAAATGATTCATATATAGGTGTTGATGGTGTAATTGATAAAGATTTTGCTCTTTCTAAAATTGCTTCATTAGTAAATGCAGACACATTAATCATTCTAACAGCAGTAGATCATGTGTATGTTAATTATGGAAAACCAAACCAAAAAGCATTGATTACAACTAATTTAGAAGAGTTAAAACAATATATATCAGAAAATCAATTTGCTCCAGGATCAATGTTACCAAAAATTCAGGCAGCTATGAATTTTGTTTCTTCAGGCAAAAATAAAGTGGCTATTATTGCAGATTTAACAAAAGTAGAAGATGCTCTTTTAGGGAAAAGCGGTACTAAAATAATTGCTTAATTTAAATATAATTTAAAATTAAGATGTAAGGATAAATATGTCAAAAAAAGAAGTAAAAGAAAGTGGAATATCACAGGCTTCTAAAAATAAAAAGATTTCCTTTTTCTCAGCTATATTAGTTGTGATGGGATCTTCTATTGGAGCTGGAATATTCTTTAAATCAAAAAGTGTTTTAGATAATTCACAAAGTTCTTTGGTACTTGCAATTTTTTGCTGAATTATAGCAGCTTTTTCAGTAATTGCTATGGCTTTAGCATTAATTGAAATTTCATCTGCT
>CASDWL010000025.1 GCA_949284615.1 uncultured Mycoplasma sp. | reverse complement strand
GGTAAACTAATGAGTGCTATTGAATTTGCAAATACTTTTTAATTATTTTTTTGAAATCAAGTGGGACTTTTGATTTTTACTTAACAATAAAAAATTATTTAATGTTCAAATTCTGTCATCATATTTAAATTTATAATCTTTTTTCTTAATCTTATCTTTAGATATAGCAACCAAATAAGGTAAAACCAAAAATACATCAGGTTGATCTTGATATAAATGTTTTATTTTAATATTCATTTCTTCTTTAGATATTGAAATAATGTAATTTAAAGTATTTAACTTGATCTCTAAATTATTAATAATACTATCAATTTTTTCAACATCTATTAAATCACTTAATTCCATGTTAGTATCATCTAAAGATTTAGAAAATTTATTTATATTATCTTTCATAATTAATAATCACCACTTCTTTTCCTGCATTTTTTCTATTATTAGCTTTAGAATTAACATTTCTGTTTGTGATTATTGGAATTATTTGATAATCATGATAAAGTTTATTTATTAATGAAGTATTGTGATTTGTCAACATCCATTGAATTCCTTTTTGATCTAATTTTTTTAAACAATTAGCAAGTCTTATTTGACCCAATTTACCAAAAGAATCTTTTGTATAAGAATCAAATCCATTATCATTTTCATAATCATAAGGTGGATCACAAAAAATGAAATCATTCTTTTTAGATTTCTTTAATATATTCTCAAAATCATCATTAAAAATGGAAATATTATTATTTTGCAAAAATAAAGATATTTTATTTAAATTATCTTTATCAAACAAATTTAAATTATCTTTATTTTTTCCATTAAAAGGTACATTAAATTGATTGTTTTTATTAACCCTATACAATCCGTTAAAACATGTTTTATTTAAATAAATGAATCTAGCAGCATTTTTTACTTCATTTTCAAATTTCTTTTTTCTTAACTCATAAAAAAATTCTTTAGAATGTTGATTTTTAAATTCATTTAATATTTTAATTAATAATTTTGGCTTATTTTTAATTACATTGTAAGTATTAATAAGTTCTTCATTAACATCATTTATTATTGCTTTTTTAGGTTTTAAATAAAATAAAACTGCCCCCGCCAACGAAAGGTTCAATATAAGTTTCATAAGATAATGGAAAATAAGAATGTAAATAATTTTTTATAACATTTCTTTTTCCACCTACTCATTTAATAAAAGGAACTAACTTTTCTTCATTAATCTCCATTAATGGAATACATTAGATTACTTAATTCATAATTTTATTTATTTCATTGATTATATCTTCTTCAGTTATTTGAATATATCTAGAAGTTGTATTTATATTTGTATGTCCTAAAGTTTGTTTAACAACTTCAATATTGACATTATTTTTTAACAAGTTGGTTGCATAACTTCTTCTTAATCCATGAGGTGTTATTTCTTTTTGAAAATATTTTCTAGACAATCTTTTAATTATTGAATTGATTTGCTTAATTGAAATTATCTCCATTATTTAACCTTTCAATATCTAAAAATATTATATTAAAATCGTGCATTTTTTATTTTTAAATGCACGAAAGGAAGATTTTATGAAATACACAAATTATTTAAAAAATAAAAATTTAGCTAAGAATACAATAATTGTTTATAGCAAACAATATGAGAAATGATATCAATACTTAGGTGATAGAAAACCTAATAAAACATTATTTGTAAAATATATTAATAACTATGCAAAAACACATCAACCAAATAGTGTTCATCTATTATATGCATCAGTAATATCTATATTTAAGTTTGAAAAAAGATGAAGATTGATTACTCAATGCCAAGATATTAAATTGCCTAAATCGCAACAAATAAATAGACAAGTAATATCATTGAGTGAATTTGAAAATGTTAAAAATAATGTTAAATTTAAGACAAAATTAGAAAGAAGAAATTGAATTATTTTTTCTTTTTTATTTTTAACTGGAGTTAGAGTTAGTGAATTATTAGAATTTAATAAAAATAAAATATATGAAAAAAATAAATTAAAAATAAAAGGAAAAGGTAATAAAACAAGAGTTGTTTTTCTAACTTCATATTTACTTGAATTATTAGATACTTGAAGATCAAATAGAATAACTATAAGTAGTAAAAATAAGTTAATTTCAATAATTTCTTCAATTTCTTTTTTTGTTTTATTGGAAGATTTTGCATATTCTTCTGCAGTCATTTTTCTTTGCAATTTAACTACATTATAAACATCCATATATCTATCCATTAAGTTATAATCAACTTTTTCATCTTTGCCTAATTGAACATTTAATTCTAATTCTTTTATTGTTTTTGCATCAACATCACCTTTTAAAATAAATGCATTAAAATATTTAAAATTTTCATCATTAGGATTTTCTTCGTTTAATTCTAAAAGGCATGTAAATCTTCTATTTCCATCTATAACAGTTCCATCTAATAGAATTATCCCAGGCTCTTCTTGACCATACAACTTAATACTATTTTTGGTTTTTTCATGTGATATTTTGTTTGAAGAAATAATGTCATTTTTTATAGCATTTTTAATTTCAATTTCATTTAAATTAGTAACTAGATTCATATTTTGAACACAAAACGTAGCTATTCTACCATTTTGAATATTGTATTTCAAAAGATTTAAGGGTATTCTAAAAACAGAGCCATTAACTTGACCATCATTATATTTTTTTAAAATTGATGCTATCTTTCTATTTTCAATTTCTTTACCTTCATCTAATATTCTTTTTATCTCTCCATTAATCTCCATTATAGAAAACTATCTAGAATTTCTTAAAAAAAATAAAAAATGAGAAATAATCAAAACAAAGAAAAAATTAGAACATTTTAAAGAAATCCATAATTGTTTGAAAAAAATAGAGAAAAAATCAGAACAAGAAAACATAAAGACAGTTGTATTCGATTATATATTATCCGAAGTTCCTGATGCAGATTCAAAGTCTATTAGAGATTTAATAAAAAACATTCCAAAAAATGGCAATAATATGCAAAATTGAGAAGATTTTGTTGATGAGCACAATGAAGTTCATGAAAAAATAAAAGATATTATTGATAAAAATGCTGATCAAAATTTTGAAGAAACTGAAAAAAATATTAAAAATAATGAAGAAATAACAGATGATCTAAGAATTAATTTAGACAAGTTTTTATTTAATAAATTTATAAATGAAGAAAAAAATAAATTAAGAAATCATTTAAAAAAAGCATTAAATAACATTAAAAGTATAGATGATATTATAGATTGATCTGAAATCAAAAAAATGAAGAGAGAAGAACCGGAAAAACTTGAAGAAATTTTTAACTTATTAGAAAATATTTATGAAAAAACTAAAAGTAATTTTTATCACATTAATGAAATCAAAGAAGAGGACAATTAATATTTAATATGATTCTAGAAAATCAAGTAGAAATATTTCAAGATAAAAATAATTTTTATTTAAAAATAAATCAATTGACATTCGATCAACTCTATGATAAACTAAAATTCCAAGAACAAAATATTCTTAAAATTGTAAAAAAAAATAAAATAAAACAAGATCTTTATTTAATTGAAGAAAAAAATGATATTAAAATTATTATTTCTATTTTTAAGAAGAATAATTTAAATATTTTAACTGATGATTTTATTCAATATTTAATCAACAAAAATCTTGAAAACAGTTCTTTAATTATAGATAATATTAAAACAATGACAGAATACTATGAATATCAGAAATTCTTAAAAAATGACTTGAAAAGGGAACTGAAAGATCATCAAATTTTTAATTCT
>CASDWL010000024.1 GCA_949284615.1 uncultured Mycoplasma sp. | reverse complement strand
TTTAAATAATGTTCCCATCTCAGCTATTGAAAAAGCTTTTCGATTAAAGGATATTAGGGTTAATAATATAAAAACTAATAATAAATCTTATTCAATTGCCACAAATGATATTGTGTCCGTTTATGGATTAAGCGATATTAAAAAAGAATTAACTCATCAAACAAAAATTAATTTTAAAATTATTTACGAAGATCATAACATTTTAGTGATAGATAAACCAATTAATGTTTCGATGCATGGTTTTGAGGATTCTTTAGATAATCAAGTGCTCACATATTTAGATTATAAACATTCAAATTCATTTAGACCTTCAAGTGTAGGCAGATTAGATAGAGTTACTTCTGGATTAGTAATATATGCTAAAACATATAAAGCTTTATTACAATTGAATGAAAAAAATAATTTACAAGAAAAATATTATTATTTAAAATCTGATTTTCCTTGAAATAAAAAAGAAGTTATTTTTTATGGTAGAAAAAACACAAAAACTAATGACATGGAATTGCACAATAATCCACCAGGAATTCTGATGCACACTATATTTTTTCAAGATAGAAATAGAAAGTATGCAATGATAAAAACTGGAAAAAAACATCAAATAAGATTATCATTATCATATCTTGGTTACCCTATTTATGGAGATAAAAAATATAATGGAATTCATGAAAAAAGAGTTTATTTGCATTCTTATAAAATTGTTTTTCATGGATTAGATAAAGAATTAGAATATTTGAATGATACTCAATTTGTTTGTGAAATTAAATGATAGTTAGATATGATTTCTAATTATTGCTATCCAATTAAAATATCTTCTTCAATATATGTGTAATTATTTTTAGGATTATTTTTCTTTCAAACAAGCATAGTTGATGAAATTCCTAATTGACCAATAAACATAACAAGTATTAATACTAATTTAGATAATATATTCAAATTAGATGACAATCCTGTTGTTAATCCTGCAGTACCAAAAGCAGAACAAACATCAAATAAAATATCAGAAAATCTTAAGTTCTCACTATTTCCACTACCTCATAAAGTATTTAATGAAGTAAAACAAACTAAAGTCGCTAACATTACTATGGTAATTGATATAGCAAATACAATAAATGAAGAATATATGACTTCATCTGATATTTTTCTTTTGAACATTCTTACACCTTTAATACCTCTAAATCTATTTCATATAGCTATAATAACAATAGCTAAAGTTGTTGTTCTTATACCTCCAGCTGTTGAAGAAGGAGCAGCACCAATAAACATCATAATAGAAAAAATTATTAATGTGGGAGGTGTAAATTTAACTAATGATGGATCTAAAGTAGTAAATCCTGCACTTCTTGAAGAAAAAACATGAAAAATGATAGCCATAATTCTATCCCCTTGATTACCTGCATTAGGATTGTTTCAAATACCTTGTAAATTTAAATTTGTTGTATTGTTTTTAGTTCCTATTTCAAAAGTTAAAGTAAAAATAAGTCCAAATATAAATACAGCTAAATATGTTATTGAACTTACTTTAGTAAATAATGAAAATTTAAAATCAGTTCTTCTTCTAGCTTTATGTACAACAAATTGAACAGTTTCATATATAACAGGATATCCAATTCCTCCTATTATTAATAAAATGATAAAGATAATTTGAATTGAATAAATACTATAATAAGGATATAAAGAAGCATCACTTAGAATGTCGAATCCAGCATTATTGATAGCTGATATTGAATGAAATATTGCAGATTTAAATGATAATAAAAGATTATGATAAGGATCATATTGACTAAAATCTTTAACAACACCATTCACTTCTCAAGTAAATCTTCCCTTTTCATTGTAAAACAATATTCATAAAATTAAAGATGAAATAACAATTGAAATAAATAAAAAAATAATTGAAGTTTTAATTGTTTTTTTCAATTTGCCAGCACTATTAGATCCTCTTTCTTTTTCCAAGATGTTTCTTGAGGTTATAGAAATTGTTTTTTTGAATACAATATTTATAATAAATACTTTTAAAGCAAAAATCCCAATACCACCCATTAGAATTAGTAAACATATAATGAATTGTCCAAATTCACTTCAAGTTTCTACTGTGACTTTTGTAGTTAATCCTGTATCACTAAAAGCAGAAGCGGCTGTAAAAACAATATCAATAAATGAAACATTAACACCTTCTTTTTGAGAAAAAGGTAAAGATAAAATAATAGAGAAAAAAATAGTAATAAATAAGTAAACCAAAAATATTATTTGAATATTAGATAAATTTAATAGAAATTTTTTGATTTTGAAATTTATACTTTTTCAATTTTTCTTTCATTTCATAAAATTTAATTATAT
>CASDWL010000023.1 GCA_949284615.1 uncultured Mycoplasma sp. | reverse complement strand
TATTTATTCTTATCACTAAAAATTTGATTTTTAGATACAATTTTTTTTATCAAATGACTATTATCAAATCTTTCTTTGGTTCTAAATTCAATATTTATTCTATCTTCATTAATATAAATAAATTTAATGTTAAAAAAATAAGATATATTTTTTTTGTTGCTATCTATTTTAAAACTTATTTCATGATCAATTGATGAATTAGTTTTATTTTGAATACAATATTCAATAGATTTTTTTCATTTTTCAACATCAGATGGTTCCAAAATTTTAAATAATTTATTAATTCCAACTCATCCTTTTCCTATTTTATTTTTAAAATATCAATTAAATGTTCCATCATATATAACATTGTTTAATAAAGAATTATTTCTTTTAATTATTCATCTTTTTGTATCTAATTCTAAACTAAAAAATATATATTTTTTTCTGTTAAAATACATATTTTTTAAAGCAAAATAAATAAAATAAGCACCTAGTATTACTATTGATATTGAAAAAATTGTTATAAGTATAATTTTTTCCATTTTAAGCCTTTTCTATAGATTTATGATTTTTTAATAATTGCTTAATACCATATTTTTTTTCTTCAAATTCTATTATAATAGAATGTCCTTTAATATCTAAAACAATTCCTTTGCCAAAAATACTATGAATTACATAATCACCTATTTCAAATTCATTTTCTCCTAATTTCAAATTATCTTCTAAAGATATTTTTTTCTCATTTGCCTCAATAAAGGATACCTCATTCATATCTAACCCAGCTTCATAAATAAATCTTGATGGTTTATTAGAAAAAGAATTTTTGTACTCAGAATAAGGATCATTGTAACTGGAAATAAATAATCTATCTTGAGCTCTTGTAAATGCTACATAGGCCAATCTTCTTTCTTCCTCCATTCCAAAACTTTCGCCATTTTCATCATCAGACTTAATTACTTTAGAAGATGGAAATATTCCTTCATTCATACCAATAACAAAAACAATTTTGTACTCAAGGCCCTTTGCTGCATGAATTGTCATTAAAGATAAATTATCTAAATTATCATCATTATTTTCTATTTGTTCTAGAGAAATACTATTTAAATAGTCTTCAATATTATTATTAGGATGTTCCTCTTCTCATTTATTTATGCTTGAAATAAGCTCATTAATATTTTCTTTTTTGCTTATTGATAAATTATCATTAGAACTTTCTAACATATTTATGTAACCAATTTCTTCCAAAAAACTAAATAATGTATCACCAATTTTTTCATTGTTTTTTATTTTTTCTTGGTATTTCAATAATTGTTGAATAAAATTAAATAATGATCTTTTTTTATCATTAGATATATCAATAAAATCTAAATATTTATTTCAAGATTCCCATAATGTTAATTCTTTTCTTTCTGCAAAAGATATCAATTTTTTTAATGTTTCATCTCCTAATTTTCTTGAAGGGACATTAATAATTCTTTTTAAACTAATATCAGTAGGGTGATTAATACATCTTAAAAAAGCTAAAGCATTTTTAATTTCTTCTCTTTCATAAAATTTTTGTCCACCTATTATCTTATAAGGCACTGTTCTTGTGGCTAATAAATCTTCAATAGAACGCGAATAATAATTAGAACGATATAAAATCACCATATCTTTCAAGTGATATTTTTCATTTTTTAATTTTAAAATTTGGTTATATACTCATTTAGATTCATTCTCTGTTGAACTAGCTTTGTAATATTCCACTTTATTACCTAAATCATTTTCTGTTACAAGATTTTTTTGCAATCTATTTGAATTAAATTTAATTAAATTATTAGCTATCTTTAAAATATTCTTAGTTGAACGATAATTTTGAATTAAAGTAATAGTTGATGAATTAGGATATAATGAATCAAAATTATTGATAAATGATATATCAGCACCTCTTCATGAATATATTGTTTGATCTGGGTCGCCAACAATAGTTATATTATTGTTAAGAGCTATTGCATTAATTATTTCATATTGAATTTTTGAAGTATCTTGAAATTCATCGATTAAATAATAATCAAATTTTTTAGATCATTTTTCTCTAACTTCAATGAATTCACTCACTATTTTTTTCGTATAAATTAATAAATCATCATAATCTAATGAATTAGAATTAATTAACATTTTCTGATATTGATCATAAATTTTTATTTTATTTTTTTCTGTTTCATCAAATGATTTATCAGAATTTTTTATCAACTCCTGGGCATTGATACCATTATTTTTGTTAAAAGAAATAAAACTCTTTGCAAAATAATAAGATATTTCAGATTTAGAAATTTCAAATTTTTTATATATTTCTTTTAATATATTATCTTGATCAACTCCATCTAAAATGTTAAATTCTTTTGTAAAAATATTTAATAATTGTATCTCTTCTCTTAAAAATCGATAACAAAATGAATGAAATGTTGAAACATGTAATTGATTGGCTTTATCTTCATCAACCATTGTTTTTAATCTTTCTTTCATTTCATTTGCAGCTTTATTAGTGAAAGTTAATGCTAAAATTCTATAAGGTTTTATCCCTATAAAGTTAATTAAATATGCTATTTTAGTTGTTAATACTCTAGTTTTGCCTGACCCTGGTCCTGCAATAATTCTAACAGGATTATCTATTAATAAAACTGCTGATTTTTGTTCTTTATTTAATTTATCTAATAATTGAGAATTCATTAATTAATCCTTTCAAATAATTGGAAATACAATATTTTTTTCTGGTTCTAATTCAATATTTTTGTAATCTACTATTTCAACAAATTTTTTAGAATGAACAATTTGAGAATCACTAATTTTATCTACAAATGTTGTTTTATTTCCTTTATATAAAACTGACATAAAAGAGAATAATTGAATAATAACAACTATAGGAGAAATTACAGAAGGTATTGAATAGAAAGAAGTTTCTAAAATATTTCATTGATATAAATTCATCAAATCATTTAATGACTCTCCAAATTCATTTGAATGTTTTTCAATATAATTTCTAATAATCATTTTATTTATGGTATTAGGTCAGACAAAACACATGAAAATTAAAACAATAAATATTCATAAAAATACCCCTAGTTCCATTCTTTTTAAAATAGATTGATACTTTTTAGAAGAATTAAAATTTACTTTTAATCTTATGATCATCATTCCTAATGTTTTTCCATTAAAAATTAAAGGGATTATTATAAAAAAAAATGACAAATTAATTATTAGAAATAGCAATCACAAGAAATATCAATAATCATTTGCAACAAGATAAATTTCATTATTAATATCACTTATGAATTCTTTTTTTATACAAATAAGAGAAGTTGATATGGCTATACTAGAAAAAAATATAAAATCTATCAAAAAATAAATTAATCTAGATCAAAATCCTGCTTTTTGATTCACAATTGGCATATTTTTATATCTCTAACTCTTTCAATAATTTATTCCATTTTGACATTGGATAATTATGTTTCAAAATATTAACTTCTTTTAATTCAGAAATAAGCATATATTTATTTTTTAAATGAAAATCTTTGAATTCTGAATATATAATATGATCTAATTTTTCCTGATATTTTTTTTGACTTAAATTTGATACATGTTTTTTATTTGTAATTTTATCTTTTATATTTGATTTATTTTGAGAATAAAGAGAACACAAAATTACTTTTAAGTAAAAGAATTTAGCATAAGAAACTTCTTCTAAATATTTATTTTCTGAAACATATTTATTTTGAATTATTTCTCATTGAGATAAAATTGAATTATAGTTTAAAATATGTTTTTCTTCAATTTCGATTGACAATAATTGATTTGGTAAATAATAATATTTATTTGCTTTTAAAAATAATAAATATACCAAATATGTAAATAATATATTTGAAGCATCATACATTGTATCAGTCAAGAAAGATTTTAATGTGGTATTTAATAAATTAGTTGAAATTACTTTGTTGAAAATAAATGGATAAGTAAATGCTATAATTTCAGGATTTTCTTTAATTCTCAAAGTTGTATTATATTTTTCTGATTTTAATCTATCTTTCGGATTTCATTTTATAGAATTTAATAAAGATGGTTTAAATTCAATGATATCTGGAGTATTAAATTCAATAATCTTTGTTATTGTATTAAAAAAACCCGGAACAATTCTTGAAGGATATGAAAGAAAAAATAAGTAATCATTTGTAATTAATTTATTAGCTTGTTCTAAAATCATATTTAAAGAATTTTCACGATTTGAGAATATAAATTTAACAATACAATTGTTATTTTTATTTTGAAAATCTTGAATATAATTAATAAGATTATAATCATTTTCAACAACAAAAATGATTTCAATTTCTTTTTGATTTCTAAGTGAAGATGAAAGTTTTGAAAAAAACTTTTTAATAGATGTTTCTTTTTTTACTTCACTAAATAAAATTATTATTGAAAACATAAATTCCTTTCTTGAT
>CASDWL010000022.1 GCA_949284615.1 uncultured Mycoplasma sp. | reverse complement strand
ATGTTCTAACAAATTGAGAAACATATGAACTTTCATTGTCATATCATGAAATAACTTTGTAAAGTTTTGTTCCATCTTTTTTAACAATTTCTTTTGTTAAAGCAGGATCAAATATTGATCCAGCTGTAGAACCAATAATATCTCTTGAAACAATAGGGTCTGTTACATAATCTAAAGCAGGATTTTTAGCTGAAGCTTTTTTAACAGCATTATTAATATCTTCAATTGAAGCATTTTTTTCTAATTCAAATGTTAAATCAACAACTGAACCTGTAATTACAGGAACTCTCATTGCAAATCCATCTAATTTACCTGCTAAACTTGGTAAAACTAAACCGATAGCTTTTGCAGCACCTGTAGATGAAGGAATGATTGACATAGCAGCAGCTCTAGCTCTTCTTAAATCTGAGTGAGGAGCATCAACTAATCTTTGGTCTCCTGTGTAAGCATGTACTGTAGTCATTAATCCTGATTTAATTTTGAATGCATCATCAATTGCTTTAGCAACAGGAGCTAAACAGTTTGTTGTACATGAAGCACCTGAAATAATAACATCTGATTTTTTTAATGTATCATCATTAACATTAAATACTATTGTTTTAACATCATTTCCTGCAGGAGCAGAAATAGCAACTTTTTTAGCACCAGCATCTATATGAGCTTGTGATTTTTCTTTTGAACAAAAGAAACCTGTTGATTCCACAACTACATCAATTTTATCTTTTTTTCAAGGTAAATTTTTTGGGTCTCTTTCTGCATAAATTTTGATTTCTTTACCATTTACAACAATAGCATCTTTTTTAGCTTTAACATCACCATTAAATTTCCCTTGTGCTGAGTCATATTTTAGTAAATGAGCAAGAATTTCTGGAGAAGTTAAGTCATTAATTGCAATAACTTCTAATTTTTTTTCTAAACCTAATTCAAAAATTTGTCTAAAAACTAATCTACCAATTCTTCCGAATCCATTAATAGCTATTCTTTTTGCCATTTTTAATTTCTTCCTTTTTATTTTTTAAAAATTTATATTTATATAAATATATATTTCTAATGTATAATACTTTTTTTAAAAATATATAGGTGAAACAATATATTCACCATAAAAAATTATACAAAACTTTTTACTATTGTAATAAATCCTGTGTATCAATTGATAATATCATAACGATATTTGTAATTTTTTATAGTATTAACAAGTTTTTTTAAACTTTTCTTATTTGATTTGGTGTTTGCAAAAATAAACATACCATTTTCTTTTAGTATATTTTCATATTCAATAAATAATGAATCAAAATTTTCATAAGAATTTAGAACTAAAATTGCATCAAAATTATCTATATTTTCTAAGTTTTTTATTATTACTATTTTATGTTGAGAAATATTATTATTTTCTATTAGTTCATTATATTTTTTTAAATCAAAATTTTTTTCTTCAATATAAACATTAACATTTGCTTTATTAGATAATACAATAGATTCATAGAATTCCACTTTAGAAATCATTAATACATTTTTATATTCATTTCTAATACATGTATTTATACAAAATTCTACTATTTCATGACTAATACTATTTTTTAAAATATTTTTTAAATTTTCATCACTTTCTCCAAAATCCTTTCTTTCGATCATTTTTTTCTCGGAAGATTTAGATTGCAAATTTTGTTCAATTAATTGTTGATTGGCAATAATTTCTTTCTTCTTTTTTCTTACTTTTAATAAAATTATCACAAAAATAATAACAGCAATGGCAGGAACAGCTATTGCAGATATAATCAAACCTGTTCTTATACTATCATTCATAATTTACTCTTCTTGATCTTCTTCATTTTCTTCTAATCATTCATTAAAAATTTTTTCTACCAAATCTCATTCATCATCATTAATTGGTTTTAAAGTATTATTATCATTTAATTTTGCTCCATAAACAGTTTCATCGATTTCATAAAGAATATATTGATCTCCATTTTCTTCAAATGTAAATACAATATTAGCGCTTACTTTTTTACCATCTTCTAATTCAACATCAATTAGATTATTTTCAAATTCTTTCATATTTACCTAGCTTAATTCTAATTGGATTGGGTTAAATAATGATCATTTCATTTCAGTTCTTATTTTATTAGCTTGTTCTTGATTTAATATAAATGCTCTTTCATTTAATTCTTTGTCAATAATTAATTTCTTTTTAATTGCTTCAAAATTCAATAAATCAACTTCTAGTTTATTGATTATCATAATATGTTCTTTGTTTTTATTTAATAAGATGCCTTGAATTTTATAAATTTGTGTTTCTACTTGTTTTATTTCAATGTTAATTTTTATAATATTCTCTTTAATTTTATTTAAGGCATTTGTAATACTTTTGTTAAAACAATCTTCGCATAACAAAATAAATGAATCTTTGCTGATTTTCTTATTGCAATCTTTACATAAAATATCTTCATTTTTAGTTAAATCAATATCTTTATCAATTAATGACATTATTCATCTCCTTTTTTATATTTTAAATTAATATGAAATAAAATAACTTCAATATCTGCAGGATTAATCCCACTAATTCTAGAAGCTTCACCTAATGTTTCAGGTTTGATTTTCGTTAATTTATCTCTTGCTTCTAAAGATAAATTATCCATTTTTTGATAATCAAAGTTTGATGGAATTTTCAACATTTCTAATTTAAGCATTTTATTTGCAGCTCTATTTTGTTTATCTATATATCCTTCTAATCTTACTTTTGTAATTAATTCATCTTTAAATTCATAATCATTAATAAAATCATTATAATCAACATCTGGTCTTGAAATAATTTTTAATATTGAAGAACCATTTAAAATAGAATATTTTATTGCTAATGGATCATTAGAGGAAATATATTTATTTTTGAGTTCTTCAATTTTTTGATTAATAGAATCGTATTTATTTTTAATATACTTGTATTCTTTTTCACTAATCATATTTGCATATTTGGCATATTCACTCATTCTAATATCTGCATTATCATTTCTTAAAAGTAAACGATATTCTGCTCTTGATGTTAACATCCTATAAGGTTCTTTAGTTCCTTTTATAACTAGATCATCTATAAGAACACCAATATATGAATCATTTCTTTTTAGAATAATAGGTTTTTTTCCTATTATTTTCAATGAAGCATTTATTCCAGCTATAATTCCTTGTCCAGCAGCTTCTTCATATCCACTTGTTCCATTAATTTGACCTGCAAAATATAAATTATTAATTTTTTTAGATTCTAATGATTTTTTAATTTGTCCAGATTCTAATGCATCATATTCTATTGCATATCCATATTTTTGAACTTTACAATTTTTTAATCCAGGAATAGTTCTTAAAAATTCTTCTTGCACTTCTATAGGTAGCGAAGTAGAACATCCATTTATATAATATATATCTTGTTTTGCAGTTTCAGGTTCAAAAAATATTTGATGCCTTTCTTTGTGAGAAAATTTAATTATTTTGTCTTCAATAGAAGGACAATATCTTGGTCCTATTCCTTGAATTAATCCCGAATACATTGCTGATTTTTTAATATTTTTTTCTATGATTTCATGAGTTTTTTTATTGGTGTAAGTTAATCAACAATGTATTTGATTAACAATTTTTCCTTTGTTTTTAAATGAAAAAGATAAATTTTCAGGAGGTAATATTTCTTCTTCTAATTCATCTCAATCTATAGAATCTGCATAAATTCTTGCTGGAGTGCCTGTTTTCAATCTGATTAATTTAATTCCATTTTCAGTTAAAGATTGAGATAAACTAGAAGTGGTTTTTTCTCCATCAGGTCCACTAATTTTCACATTATGACCAACCAATATTTTTGAACTCATGTAAACACCAGTTGTGATAATAACCACATGAGCAGTAATAATATTTTCATTATCTAATTTAATACCTTTTATAGTATTGTTTTCTTGGATAATTTCTGTTACCAATCCTTCAATAATTGCGATATTTTTGTTTTTTTCAATTTCATTTAAAACAATTTTTGAATATTTGTCTTTGTCTATTTGAGCTCTTAAAGCCCTAACTGCAGGCCCTTTGGAAGTATTTAACATTTTGATTTGAATAGTTGCCAAATCAGCAAATATGCCTTGCATACCTCCCAAGGCATCAATTTCTCTTGTGATTATTCCTTTAGCAGGACCTCCTATTGATGGATTACAAGGAAGCATTGCCAATTTATTTTTATTTAATGAAATAAGAGCAACATTTAAATTATTTTTTGCAAGAGCAAAAGCAGCTTCGATTCCTGGCATGACCTCCACCAACAACTATAGCATCATAATTATTTTTCATTTTCATCCTTTATTTTTTTCAAAATTTCTTCTATTTTTTGGCTTTGCTTTGATACTTCATCTATTTTGAAAATAATATTTGGAATCTTCCTTGAATAATGATCGTAATTTGCCAGTTCTTTTTTAATGTAATTTCTAATATTGTTTAAAGTCTCAATGGTTTTTTTCTCATTATTAGCAGCTAAAATATAGATTTTTAAATCTGATCCATCTTTTGATAATTTTGCATCAACTACTGTTACATTTTTGATATTAGCATTTTTTACATCTTCATTAATTATTTTTGCAATTCATAATAAATAATGTGATTCTTTTTTTCTTCTTTGAATTTCATTCATTATTTTTTAAACCTTACTGCTGTACCAATATAGCATTGAGATCCTGTCTTTGTAGTATCAGGTCTTATTGCCACAACAGCATCAGCACCCATATTTTCTGCTTCTTTTTTCAATCTATCTAAAGCAGTAGCAGAAGCACCTTTAGATGTTAATCATGTTAATCTATTACCAATACAAAGACCAATAATCTCATATTCTATACCTGGAATGATGTCAGTTGTAGTTAAAATAATATCTTTAGCCATAGTTAGTTATTTATTTATTAAAACATTTTCATATGTTTCAATAATGTCTCCTTCTTGAATATCATTAAAATCTTTGACATGTGTTCCAAATTCTTTACCTTTTTCTATTTTTTTAATTGAATCTTTTCCATGTTGAAGAGTCTCTAAAATTCCTTCATGAATAATTTTATTATTTCTAAGCAATTTCATCTTAGTATTTATTTTAATTGTTCCATTTGTTGCCAAACAACCGGCAATATTTCCAACTTTAGAATAGAAGAATATTTTTTGTATTATAGCTTCTCCCACTTTAATTTCTTCATATTCAGGTTCACCATATGATTTAACTATATTTTCAACTTCTTCAATAATTTCGTAAATAATTGAAGAAGTTTTGATAATAATTTTTTCTTGAGAAGCTTGATTTCTAATTGAAGCATCTACTTTTAAATTAAATGCAAAAATTATAGCATTTGAAGCTTTTGCAAGTAAAATGTCTGAATTTGTGATTGAACCACTTGAATATCTTATTATGTTAATTATGACATCTTTATTAGATAGTTTTGATAAAGAATATTTTATTGCTTCTGCAGTTCCTTGAACATCAGTTTTAATAATTAAATTAACAATTTTTTTATCACCTATATTATTTAAATTAACGTTTTTGTTAACCAATTCATTTTGTTTATCTGAAAAAGCTTTTTTGTTTGCTAATTTTTTAGCAAATTTCTCATCTTCAAAACCTAAAAATTTATCTCCTGATTTAGGTAAATAATTTAACCCTGTAATTATAACAGGTGTACCTGGTCCTGCTGATTCTATTTCTTTTCCTTCTATACTTAAAAGAGTTTTTATTCTTCCAAAGTTAGAACCCGCAACTATAAAATCTCTTTTGTATATAGTTCCATTAGTAACCATTAAAGTTGCTATTGTTCCTTTTCCAGTTAAAATATTAGCTTCAATAACTGTTCCTATAGGAGATCTATTTTTATTTGCTTTTAGATCTAAAATATCAGCTTGTAATAAAATTGCTTCAAATAGATCTTCTATACCTTGACCTGTTAAACCTGAACCATAAATAAAAGTTGTATCTCCACCTCAGTCTTCAGCTAAAACATCATATTTAGATAAATCACCTTTTACTTTTTCAGAATCAGCATTTGGTTTATCCATTTTATTAATAAAAACTATGATTGGCACCTTTGCAGCTTTAGCATGATCAATAGCTTCAACTGTTTGAGGCATAACTCCGTCATCTGCCGCAACAACTAAAATGACAATATCCGTAACTTTAGCACCATTTAATCTCATAGCAGTGAAAGCTTCATGACCAGGTGTATCTAAAAAAGTAATTAATTTTTTATTATGACTAACTTGGTATGCACCTGTATGTTGAGTTATTCCTCCAGCTTCTGATGCTGCAATATTAGATTTTCTAATTTTATCAATTAAAGTAGTTTTACCATGATCAACATGACCCATAATAGTTATTATTGGAGGACGAGGAACAAGCTCATCTTTATTATCATTGATCTCAAAATGATCCATAAAATTAGATTCATTTAATTCTATTTCTTTTTTAAAATCAAATCCATATTCAAAACAAATTTCTGCAATTTCTTCTTCTGATAAGATAGAGTTTAAAGTATACATAATACCTTTTTTGAATAAATTTGTCAAAATTTCATTAGTAGACTTATTAATTCTTTTGGCAAACTCATTAACGCTCATTGGTCCTGTGAAAATGAAAACACCATCTTTAAGTTCCACTTTGATATCAACTAACTGATTTTTTATTTCTTCATCATTAGATATTCTCTTATTTTTCATTTTTGACATATTTATACACCTCCTCTCTTAATTCATTATATATTTCTGGAAGAATATTTTGCTTAAAAGATTTATTTAAATATTTTTTTTTAAATAAATCTTCAATAATTTTTATGTCTTTTGTACAATAAGCGCCTCTTCCATAAATTTTTTTGTCTTTTTCTAAAACAATGCTTTTGTCTTTCAATAAAACAAATTTAATTAATTGATTTACTGGTAATATTTTTCCTGTTACAATGCATTTTCTTGAAATCATATTGAATTAAAATTATTGATTAAAAATCATCATCAAAATCATCAAAATCGTAATCGCTTAAATCGATATCACCAATTAAATCTTTATCAAATTTAAAGTTTTCATTAACATGTTTAATTTCACTAGTATTTATTTTATGATCATCATGATTTAAATTATCTATTTCTAGATTTTCAACATGTTTATTATCTTCTTTAGTATTAATTGTAAATTGTGAGTAATCTACAGGTGAATATGAAAGAATTTCTGAATTATACTCATCAATTTCTTTTTCTAAGTCTAATAAACTTGAATAATTTGTATTTTTTCAATTAGTTTTATTAACGGGGTTTCTTCTAATATTATTTCTTCTAGTAGGAATACTTTCATTTTCAATGTTATTCAATTCTTCTTTTGTAATATTTCCATTTCAATGAATAGGAATATTATTTTCTAAGGCATATGAATATGAACAAATATCAATGTTAACTCTGATTAATTCTACTGTTAATTTAACATTTGCCCCTTTTCTTCCTATAGCAATAGTATTGTGTCTATCAGGTACAACAACTAAATAATCATTTGTTCCTGATTTTTTATTAATTGAAATAATTTTTGCAGGACTTAATGAGTTTGCAATATATTCATTAATATTATCTGAATATAAGATAACATCAATTTTCTCTCCTAATTCTCGAGAAACATTTTCAATTCTATCTCCATTTTTTCCTATAATGCATCCAATTACATCAATATCATTTTCTAACTTAGGATTTTTTCTAAATGAAATTTTTGCTCTTTCGCCTTTTATTCTAGAAATACTTACAATTTGAATATCTCCATTTTCTATTTCAGGTATATCTCTTTTTAAAATTTCTCTAATTTTATTTGGAGAGTCATTAGAAACAAGAACTTGATAACTTTTTGAATTTTCATAAACTTCTTCAATTGTTACATTGTGATATTTTTTTTCAGTTAATTTGATATTTTGATTTTGATATTTAGATGGCATATAACAAAGTGTTCCATCTTCTAATGTGAATGTTGCTCCTCTTCCACCAAAATCTTCTTCTAATTTTGCTTCTACAACTGTTCCAATTAATGGTTGGTATTTTTCATAAATTCTTCTTTTTTCTCAATTGATAATTTCAATTCTAAAAGATTGTTCTATTTTAGAATAAAGAGATCTAGAAAAATTATCAAAAGTTATTTGAGATGCAACAGTATCTCCTATTTTTGCATTAGGATCAATTTCTCTAGCTTTTGATAAATGAATGTCTACAATTTCAGAATCATTTTTATATTCTTCATCATCTGAAATAACCATTTTTTTTAAGTTAGACAATATTAATTCATCATCTTTAATTTCTAGTGTTATTTCAGCATCAGGATCTAATTGAGAATTAACAATTCTTTGAATAGAATTTCTTAAAAAATCAATAATTATTTTTCTATCAATATTTTTTGTTGTTGATACAAAATTAATTAATTCTAAAATATTTTTTTTATTTTGTGATGCCATATTATTTTTCCTTTCTAATTTTTGCAGTTGTTTTTATGAAATGTATATCTTCTTTTAAGATTTTTAGTTTTTGTATTCTACCTTTATTGTTAATTTTTATTACAAGATCATTAATATTATTTTCTACTAAGTGTCCCTCTAATTCATTTTTATTTAAATAAGGTTTATTAACTTTAATTAATATATATTGATCTAAATAAAAATTAATATTTTTTAAATTTATTTCTTTTTCAGTTCCACTTGAATAGATATTTACATAGTAATCACTATCACTATTATCAACTTCATTGATTATATCTAAAATAATTTTAGATTTCTTTTCAATTTCATTTAGCGATTTTTCAGGAAGTTCAATATCTAAAAAAACAAGTCCATCTCTTTTTACAAATTGAATTGAATTAATATCAAAATTAATTTTTTCTTTAATTTTTTGAATCAAATTACTCTCCTAATTTTAATAGAAAGATTGCCATTAGCAACCTTTCTCTATTCAATTTGTAATTTTAATTTTATCAAATTTATAAAAATTTCATTAACTTTACACTATTTAAAAATATGCAAAACGATATAATTTGTTTTAGAAGAATTTATTTGTTATGACAATTTTAGATATTATTGAAAACAAAAAAAATAAAAAAGAATTAACAAAAGAAGAAATTGATTTTTTTGTTAATAATTACACTAATAATAAAATTCCTGATTATCAAATGTCATCTTTATTGATGGCCATTTTACTAAATGGGATGAATTTAAAAGAAGCAACATTTTTGACTACATCAATGATGAATACAGGAAAAATCATTGATCTTTCAGATATAAAAGGCATTAAAGTTGATAAACATTCTACAGGAGGCGTTGGAGACAAGGTATCTTTAGTTTTAGGTCCAATTGTTGCATCAATAGGTGTTATTTTTGCAAAAATGTCAGGTAGAGGTTTGGGTCATACAGGTGGAACTATTGATAAATTAGAATCAATACCAGGATTTAGTTGCTATATGGATGATTCTAAATTCAAAAAGCTATTAAAAAAATCTAACATAGCAATTATTGGTCAAACAGATGATTTAGTTCCTGCTGATAAAAAATTATATGCATTAAGAGATGTTACAGGAACAGTGAATTCAATGCCATTAATAGCTTCATCTATAATGTCTAAAAAGTTGGCTACAGGTTCTGATGCAATTTTATTAGATGTAAAGTGTGGTTCAGGGGCATTCATGAAAACCAAAGAGGATGCTATTGAATTAGCTAAATGAATGATATCTATAGGAAAGAAACTAAAAAAAGATGTAAGAGCAGAAATAACTAATATGGAACAACCATTAGGAAAAATGATTGGTAATAAAAATGAAATTCTAGAAGCTCTTGAATCTCTAAAAGGTAATGGAGATAAAAGATTTATGGATTTAATTTATTCGTCTTCAATTGAAATGTTGTTGCAATCAAAAATTGTTAAAGATAAAATGGAAGCTAAAAAATTAATTGATGATTCCATAAATTCACATAAAGCCTACAATAAATTTTTAGAAATGATAGAAAATCAAGGTGGCAATTCAAATATCATTTGTCAAGAAAATTGATGAAATCCAAAATATAAATTAGAAATTAAAGCAAATAAAAATGGATATTTAAATTTAAAAAATTCTGCTATTTTAGGAAATATTGCAATGAAATTAGGTGCAGGAAGAAAAACAAAAGATGACATAATTGATCCAGAAGCAGGAATTGAATTAAAAAAAGTTTCAGATGATTATGTTAATAAAGATGATGTAATTATGATTTTTTATTCAAATAATGAAATTGATTCATCTTTATCTAAAGAAGTTTGAGACTCTATTTCTATTGAAAGTAAACAACATAATTCATCAATTATCATTGATAAATTAAAATAAACTAAAATAGTGATAAAAGATTATTATTGCTATAATTTTATTATGTTAAATTTCAAAAAAAATAGAGAAGAAATTGCTACTCTTGAATTAATTAATAAACATTTTTGAAAATCTAAAACAGGTCCTTTATCTGCTCTTAGTATTCCATTTTTTTTAATGCTAATTTATAGAATTTTAGGTCAGGATCAAATCACATTATTTACTAGTGGATTATCTGCTTATTTTTCTTTTTCAATTTTACCTCTATGTTTTATTTCTCTTCCTCAAATGATAGTGGAATTTAAAACATCAATCATTTCAAGAAAAATTTCAATTTCCAAAGTCACTAAATCAAAATTTTCACTATTAATTCTTTCATATAACTTTATAGCAATATTATCATCCTCATTAATTATTTTGCTTTTATATGCAACATTTTTAGGAACAGAAGCTCCAAAAGTTTTTCAAGATATAAGATGACTAGAGCTAATTTATTCATTATTTAATGTTTATTTTTCATGTTTATCATTTGGTCTGTTAATAGGTGTTTTAATTAACAAAATTATTTTGATTCAAATTTTAGCTTTTGCATTAATAATTGTTTCTATAACATTTTCTGGTCAATTTATTCCCGTTAATATTTTGGCAAGATCAATGGCAATAAAGATTGTAACATTATTTTCTCCAGCATCTTATAGCTTAAATATGATGAATATGGTTTTGGATAATAACAACAAAGAAACTCTTGATCTATTGTGAGAAATCTCAACAACTTTTCCTGGAGATCCTGCAAGTAATCCTATTCAATTCGATAATGGAACTATTGCATTTTATGAAGAAAATGTAAAAAATTATAATTTTTCAGGAATATTTGATTTAACTAATACATATAAGATGTTTAGTTTTAGTTATTATTCAGTTGTAAGTGAAACACCACCAAATTTAATTGCAAAAGTTGATATTTCTCAATTTGAAAATGAATTGCCAATTGTAATAACAAAAATAAAATCAACAGATGTATATAGTTCATGACAATTAATATTAAATATAATTATGCCTTACGTGCTAACAACAGTATTTTTTGCAGTGGCAATTAAAAAATTTAATTGGACAAGTAGGTAGTAATCATGATAAAGTGAAAAAGAAAAAATATTAATAACAACAATCTTGAAATTAACAATAATCCATATTCAAACTTAAGTAAGTTTATTAAAAAAGAAACATATTCTTCAATGAAACCATTAGTTTTAGTAAATAACATTTCACATTCTTTTGATCATAGAGAAATTTATAAAGATATTAGTTTTGAGATTTATGACAATGAAAGGCTGGCTTTTTTAGGTCCTAATGGTTCAGGAAAAACATTAACAATTTCTACAGTTGCAGGATTCATAAAACCAAAAACTGGTACTATTAAATATTTGTTTGATTATGATAAAACACCTTATGAGAAATTATCAGTTCAATTTCAAGATTTAAAATTTCCTGTTTCTTTAACACCAAAAGATTTAATTGAATTTGCAATTAAATTAACTAATTCAGAAGAAAAAAGAGCTGAAATTGAAGAAGGAATTAAAGCATTTGAAATAGATAAAATTATGAATACAAAGATTTCAAAACTTTCTGGAGGTCAGCAACAAAGAATAAATGTTTTCATATCAATGATTGGTTCTCCAAAAATTTTATTTTTAGATGAATTTACAACAGGTTTAGATATTGCTATTAAAAATAAATTACAAAATTATATTTTAAATTTTTGTGAAAAAAATAAAATTACACTTGTAATTATTAGCCATGATATTGATTGCATTGAAGATATGGTTGATAGAATAATTATTTTAGCTAATAAAGAAATTATTATGGATGCAAAAGTAACAGATATCATTAAAGAATTCGGTTCTGTTAAAAATATGTTAAAAAAATACATTATTATGTAAATAAATTAATTTAATGAATTGACAAAATCAATTAATGTTTTAAACATTGGAGCTTTACCTGATGAATTCTCATCTGCGCTTCCTGCAATATCTAGATGAATATAATCTTTGCCATTCGCAAATAGATTTAACCATGCTGCAGCTATATTAGAATCTGGCTTATCTGTGTTTGAACAAGATAAAATATCAGCATGAGTATTTTTATATAATGATTGTAAAAAGATATCATTTAATGGCATTCTTCAAATTAATTCATTCTGTTTTTTAGCAGATTTTTCTAGCAATGCTCAATTTTGATCTTTAGAAGATCAGGCACCTGTATATTTTCCCAAAGCATATACAACTGTTCCGGTTAATGTTGATAAATCAATTATTAAGGATGAATTTAATTTCTTGGCAGCATATGTTATTGCATCAGCTAATATTAACCTACCTTCAGCATCAGTATTTACAACTTCTACTGTTTTCCCGCTCATAGAGGTAATGATAGTTTCTGGTAATTGACCTAGAGAATCAATCATATTGTCTGTGACTGGAATAACACATGAAACATTCTTTTTCATTTTTAATTTAGATAATGTGTCTACTAATAAAAGAGCAATAGCAGAACCTGACATATCAAATTTCATATCATTCATGTACTTACCTGGTGTTTTTAAGTTATATCCACCTGAATCGAAAATAATTCCTTTTCCTATAAAAGATATTTTTTGTTTAGAGTTAGGTTTACCTTTATATTCTATAACAATTACTTTAGCACTTTCTTTTGATCCAGAGTTTACACCTAATATTAAATTCATGCCTAATTTCTTTAAGTCATTTTGATCTAAAACATTTAGTTTTAATAATTTATTCTGATTGCATAAATTTTTTGCATAAGAAACAAATTTATTAATAGTTAAAATATTAGGAGCCATATTTTGTAAAGTTTTAATTTCTGAAATTTGAGATGCTATTAAAATATCTTCAAATCATTTATCTTTGAATTCATTAATCAATAAATATGTTGGTTTAAACTTTATTTTTTGTGTTTTTAAATTAAATTGTTTTCCATTTATATCATGTCAATTATAAATAAATGATTTTACTACATCATCTAATTTCACTTTTTTTGTAATAAAAGATAATGAGTCAATTTGATATGATCTCAAATTGTTTTTTAAAATTAAATTAATTGCTTCATTTAATTTATTAATGTCAAAATCATTCTTAGAACCTAAATAAAGATAAGATATCTCATTTTCTATATCATCAAAAATATATTGATCTTTTTTAATGAATATTTTTTTATCTTCACTAAAAACCCCTTTAATTGAGAAGGTTTTTTCTTCTCGTTCATCATTAATAAAATTTATTATATTTGCTAATTCTAGTGTTGCCATATTATTTTTCAAAATCCAATGCAAATTGTATTAATGTTTTTACCATTACACCTGTTGGATTATCTCCATCTCCTGCTGTTCCTGCAATATCTAAATGAATATATCTTTTATTTTCAGTAAATTCTTTTAAAAACATAGCTGCTGATATAGAACCACCTTTTCCTGACAGATCTGTATTTTTGTAATCTGAAAAGTTTGCTGATTTAATATTTTTTAAAAAATCCTCATGAAATGGCATTCTTCAAATTAATTCATCTTGTTTATTTGCAGCTTCTAAAAATTTATTATATGATTTTTCACATGTAGATCATACTCCTGTAAATGTAGTTCCTAATGAAATTATTATTGCTCCAGTTAAAGTGGCAACATCAATAATTTGAGTAGGATTTAAATATTTATTTGCATATGTTATTGCATCTGCTAATATTAATCGACCTTCAGCATCAGTATTATTTACTTCTACTGTTTTTCCACTCATTGAAGTTCATATTGAATCTGGTGTTTGAGCATTTGAAGAAATTTTATTATCTGTTAAAGGTAAAACAGCACAAACATTTGATTTGGCATCTAATTCAGCAATTCCTTTAATAGCTGCAGCACATATTGCAGCTCCTGACATGTCAAATTTCATTCCTTTAATATGTTGAGAAGGTTTTAAATTATATCCCCCCGAATCAAATGTTATACCTTTACCAATTAAAGCTATTTTCTCTTTTGATTTAGGATTTCCTTTATATTCTATTACAACTAATCTAGGTTCAAAAGCACTACCTTTGTTTACAGATAAAAATAGATTCATTTTTTCTTTTTCAATTTCATTTTTACCTAACACTTTTACTTTAACATTTTTTAATTTATTAAACATTTGTTTAATTTCTTGAGAAAGTCATTCTGAATTACAAATATTAGGTGGTGTTGCTTGAAATTTTCTAGCTTGATTTACTAATTGAGATATAGTTAAAGTTTTTTTTGAATTTTGAATAATTTTTTTATCTTCTACTACTAAAAATAAAGGAAATTTTTTTTCAGATTTTGATGTTTTGGCAGAATATAAATTTTCTCCATTTATATATTCATTTACATCAATAAATAAATCTACAATTTCTTGTAAATTAACATTTTTTGAAATGAAACTTTTAGCAATAATTTGATATTCTCTTATATTTAAATTAATAATTTTATTTACAACTTTTTTTAAATTTTTTCTGTCAAATTGTTTATTAGATCCTAAATAAATATATGAAATTTGTTTATTTATATCTTCGGTTATTGCTCCAAAAGTTGTTAATAAATTTTTTAATTTAATTTTATCTTCTTCAAAAAATCCTTTTAATATAAATTTTGTTTTATTTTCTTTTTCGATTATTTTCATATTTTGCTCCTCTTTTATTTGTTATTTTGTTGATATGAAATCAATAAAATTTTGAAAAATATTATAAGTAATTTCATTACTATTCACAATGAATGGAATGAAAGATGGTTTCATTAAATTTGATGCCAATTGACCTCCTCAATAAATTCCAACAGGAATTTTTTTTGTTCATTCAATTAATATTTCAGAGCTATGTTGATAAACAGCAGAACCTGATGCTCCACCTGATAATGGAAAATCAATATAATCATCTTTTGAATAAAAATAAGGTGCTTTTAACAACTTTAAGATTCTATCTTCAATTTGTATTAATTGTTTGTAATCTCTTAAAAATTTAGATGATAATTCCACTCCAACTAGCATTCCTGGATTATTTTCATTATTTGATACATGACTAGGATTACCTGATATGTAAATGTTCAAATTTTCATCAAACTCATCGTTATTATTTTTATTATTAATGTAATTATTAATTGGAGATGTCAGTGATGAAGGGTTAGATATAACAGAAGAATTAATAGTCACTTTTATAAGTGCCATATCTAAATTGTATGATTGCTCTTCAGTCTCAATTTTTGACTCAGAAAATAATTTAATATTATTATTTTGAAAATCAGCTATAACACTCACATTTTTTATTGCATCACTAACTGTAGGGAATACAGGAATATAATTACTTACATCATTTTCATCTTTGGGTTGAATATTTAAATCACATCAAAATAAATCAAAATATGAAGGTGTTATTTTAAATTCAGATTGTTTTTTATAATAATCAATTAAAGAATCATAATCTGAGATAGCAATTGTTCCATTATTTTCATTTATTAATCCTAAACTATAAGCAACAGCTTCATTTACAACATGAAAATTTGTAATTAAATATCAATCATAACTTGAATTAGTTGAATTTTTTTCTCAATATCAAGTTCATGCAGTGCCATTAATATTGTAATAAGCATTATTAGAAGATTTACTTGGAATATGAAATTGAACTTTTAATGAATTTTTTTCTGAAAATTCTTTAAAACCTGCAGGCATATTATTTCAATTACTATTTGCTTGTAATACACTAGTTTTAAATAAATTAGAATAGATTTTGTAACAACCAATAGAGACACCTAAAATTGCTCCAACACCCAGAACAATATACAATGATTTTTCTAAAATACTTTTAAATTTTGATTTTTCCACTATTTTAATATTATATTAATTTTTCTATTAAATTTCTCATTAAACATATGACTGTTAATGGGCCTACTCCACCTGGAACAGGGCTAATTGCTTCTACAATATTTTTTACATTATCAAAATCTACATCTCCATACATTTTACCTTCTACAATTGTTATGCCAACATCAATTACTATTGCACCTTTTTTTACATTTTCTTTTTTAATTAATTTAGGAGATCCTGCCGCAACTACTAATAAATCATAATTTTGAGAATTAGATATTCCTTTTTCTTTATTTGTAGAATCTACACAAGAAGAAAATTGAGACAAGATTTTTTTTGTAGGTTTTCCAACAAGATCTGATTCTCCTACTATTAAAATTTTTTTATCTTTTATATCAATTTGATAATAATCTAATAGTAATTTAATTGCTCTAGCTGTTGCTGGGATAAATGAGGGTTTATTATTATAAAAATTATTTAAATTAGTTTGATTACAACAATCAATATCTTTAGATGGGTCTATAGAATTTAAAATGTTATGTTTATTTAAAGAATTAGGTAAAGGTAGTTGAACAATAATTCCATCATATATATTGTTTATGTCTTTTATAAATTCAATTAATTCTTCTTCTTTTATATCATTATTGAATTTAATATGATTTGTATTAATTCCTATTTCATCAGCTTTTTTGATTTTATTTTTAATATATTTATTTGATTCTTCTAGATTGCCAACTTGGATAATAGCAAAATTTGGTTGATAAGATAAAGCAGAAACAATTTTTTTTAATTTTTCCGTTTCCTCGGCTGCTACTTTCTTGCCATCTAAAATAATCATATTTTATAATTTCTCCAATTTCTTTTTTATCTCTTCTAATTGTTTTTTGTAATTTTTATATTTTTCTTTTTCTTCTTCTACTTTTTCTTTAGGGGCTTTATTAATGAAATTTTGATTTGATAATATTGTTTCACTTCTTTTTATTTCAGTATTTAATTTCTCTAACAACTCTTGTGTTTTAATTTTTTCTTGATTCTTAATTAAATCGTTTAATTTAACATTTAATGATAAATTGTTTGTTGTAAATAAAGCATCATTATTTAATTCAAATTTAGCATTTGCAACTTTATTAACAAGGTTGACAATTTCATTATCATCAATATTTAAAATAGAATAATTTACAACTTCTTTATTAGAAATATTATAAGTACTTCTTGCTTCTCTAATTAATGAAACAGCATCAATTACTAATTGAATTTTATTTTCTTTACCTAAAGATTTTAAATTAAATTCATTTTCTAATAATTCCTCATTAAAGATTTCATAATATAAATGATCGGTTAAAAAAGGTAAAAAAGGATGAATTAATATTAATAAATTTTTTAAAACATTTAGACAAACATCTTTATTTTTATTTACTTTTGAAAATTCTATATATCAAGAAGAAAAATCATTGTAGATAAAATCTGATATTTCTTTACCAATGATAGTAAATTCATATTTATCAATTTTTTTATCAATTGATTTTTTTAATGATAATAATGAATTAACAATTCATTTATCTTCGATATTTATTGTTGCATTTTCATTATTTGGTAATTGTTTGATGTATCTTGAAATACTTCAAATTTTATTACATAAATTTCAAGCAAATTTCAATTTTTCATTTGAAAAATTGATATCAAAACCAGGAGAAGAATTTGTTAGTAAATATCATCTTAGAGAATCCGAACCATAATTATCTATTACTTCCATGGGGTCAATACCATTACCTAAAGATTTAGACATTTTTCTCCCTTGTTCATCTCTTATTAATCCATGAATTAATAAATCTTTAAATGGGATATTATTTTTAAAATATAAACTAAAAAAATACATTCTAGCAACTCAAAAAAATATTATGTCATATCCTGTAACTAATAAAGAAATTGGGAAATATCTATTTATTTTTTCTTTATAATTTGGTCAATCTAAAAAAGATAATGGGGCCAAACCGGAAGAAAATCAAGTATCTAAAACATCTTCATCTCTTTTTCAATCTTTTCCTGGTGATTCTAATTGAACTTTAATTTCATCATTTTTATATCAAGCTGGTATTTGATGACCTCATCATAACTGTCTTGATATAGTTCAATCATATGCATTTTCCATTCATTTTTTTAATATATTTTCAAATCTTTTAGGGTAAATGTGAGTTTTATTTTTAGTTTTTAAATTATCTAAGACAAGTTGTGAAAATTTATCCATTTTCACAAATCATTGGGGCATTACTAAAATCTCAATAGCTTCTCCACTTCTTTCAGAATATGAAATATTATTGATAATTTCCTCAACTTTCTCTATGTAATTTTCTTGATTTAATTTTTGAAAAATTTTGTCTCTAGCTTTTTCTCTTGTCATTCCTTTAAAAGACTTAGCATTTTGATTCATTTTCCCTTTTTTATCTATACATTCAATAATTTCAAGATTGTTTTTTTTGATAATATCTATATCATCTATAGCATGAGCACTAACTTTCATAAACCCTGTACCAAAATTAATATCTATATGATCATCAGTAATGATTGGTAGCTTTTTCTTTGTAAGAGGATTTAAAACAAATTTTCCTAATAAATGTTTTTTATTTTCATCTTGAGGGTTTATAGCAATTGCTACATCTGAAAACAATGTTTCTATTCTTGTTGTTGCAATAACAATATATTCTGATTTATCTTCTAAAAAATACTTAATGTAATACATTTTTGAATTAGTTTTTTTAGAAATAATTTCAATATTAGATAGTGCTGTTTCTAATTTAGGATCTCAATTAATTGCCCGATTACCTCTATATATTAATCCATTGTTATAAAGTTCAATAAAAACTTTATTAACTGCATCATTTGAATTTGGATCTAAGGTAAATTTTTCATAATCATAATTTAAAGCTAATCCTAATTTATTTCATTGATTGTGAATGTGTTCAGTATATTCATCTTTTCATTTGTATACTCACTGAATAAATTCTTCTCGAGTAAGATTATTTTTATTGATGTTCATATCTAACAATTTTTGTTCAACTTTTGCTTGAGTAGCAATTCCTGCATGGTCTGTTCCAGGAACAAATAAAACATCATATCCTTGAATTTTTTTATATCTAATTATTGTATCTTGTATGTAACTATCTCATGCATGTCCTAAGTGTAATTTACCTGTAATATTAGGAGGTGGAAGAATAATTGAAAATGGTTTTTTACTTAAATCATTTTCAATGAAATATTTTTTCTCAATCCATTTTTTATTTTTATCTTTTTCAACAAGTTTGTGATTATAATTAATGTCCATATTTTAATAATTATATTAAATAAAAATAAATGGTAATGAAATGATTAATAAAATAGTTCCATATAAAATAGAATATCAAGATACAAATTTAATTATTTTTTTATTATTCTTTTTCTTTTTTTCATCATCTTCAATTTTCAACAATTTCATTTGCATTTTTTCAAATTCTGAAAGTTTTTCTTTATTTTCTTTTTTAATAGCAAATATTCTTTTCAATTTATTTAAAGTATCAAAATGAGCAATATCTAAAATTAAAATTAATATTCCGCAACAAATATATAATAAAGCAGCTGTTGATAATCCATTTGCTCATCCTTTATTTAAAACTATAAATATAACTACAAAAGGAATAACAAGTAAAGAAACACAAAATATGATTACAATATTTTTGATATTAATAATTTCTTTTGTGATTTTTTTAATTTTGTTCAACATCTATTATTAAAAACTCCTGACTATTAAAAATAGAAACATCTTCTTTTTCAATTTTATTAATTTCATCTTTTAATTTATTGCTTGATATTTCCTCAAAAGCAATCTTATTTTTTAAGTTATTCAATTCCTCAATTGAAACAGTCATATCAGTTTTGTTTGGAATAATTTTAGTTCAATCATAAATTTGATTAACATTTCCATAGACAATGTGCCCTTTTTCAACTTCATAATAATCATAACCATAGTGATAATCAATAAATTTATTAAATGATTCAGGTGTTTGTCTAAGACTGGTTTGTTTAAGCCCAAATGCTTCTAAGGAAATGTCATAAATAGGATTTTTGAATATATCACTAGATTTACCAAATTCAATCTGTTTAGATTTATCTATTATTGAAATTTCATCAGCAGCATCCTTAGCACTTAGAATATTGGATTCAATTAAAATTCATTTTTTATTTGAATTAGATGTTAATGTTTCATAAGTTTTTAGAAATGTAATTGAATCATTATAATTTAAATTCGAAAATAAATTTTCGAATATTGTAATTTTTTTTCCATCTAACAACCCTATTATTAAAAAGAAAATATTTTTTAATATATTGTCAATTTTTCCAAATCTTTTTAAATAATCAAAAATAGATATTTTAATATTTTTAGAGGATTTAAAAATAGAATATCTTGATATTACAATAATTTCATTATCTTGAATATGGCGAGAGATTTTAGATTTATTTTTATAAAATAAATTTTCTAATATTTTAGAATCATTTGAAACAAAATTATAAATAGTTTCAAATTTAGATGATTCATTTAGAAAATTCTGATCATTAAATTTATTTTTTTTCAAACTAGAATCTAAAACTAAATTTTGAGATATAACATTTTTAAAATCTAAAAAATCAAATAATAATTTGTTATAGAAATTTTTTCTATTTTTATATATTTTTTTTTCATCATCTATTGATTGATTAATAATATTTAAATTATCATTCATTTGATATAAAGTTAATTTATTTTCTCAATCTATTTCATCTCATAAATCCTGATATTCTATTTTAATACTTTCAATATTAGATAAAATTTCATTTTTGTCATTTTTATCAATATATTGTTTTGGCAAAACATGATTTTGTTCTCTTTTAGGAGGTTCATTTTTATCTAAATCTAATAAATTTTTATATTTTTCAATAATTAATTTAACTTCTTTTTTTGTGTAATTATTAATAATTCTTTTTAATTTACGAGTATTTTTAATTTCTTCTCAATTAAATATATTTTCTTTTTCTAAAATCATTATTGATTCTATATATTTTTTTTCAAATTCTTTTGTAAATAATTCAATATTTTCTTTGGATAGATGATAAATGTTTATCATATTTTTTTTGAAAATTTTTAAAAAATCAAGTGTTATTATTTTTTTAGAAAATAGATTTAAATAATTAACGGAATTCTTTCCTTTTCTATTTATTTTTTTAATTTCTTCTGAATAATATTCATATTTATATTCAAACTCATAAATTATAGAATCAAAAATATTTTTAGCAAAAGTTCTTGCAATATTTTTTTTAATATTTTCAAATTTATCATTAAACACAACATTAGATGTTTGTTTTTTAATTTTCTCTAATGATTTATCATAAGATTCAAATATATTTGTTTTATCAATCAACTCTTTAGCTTTTTTTTGAATATTAGCATTTCTCTTTTCATCTATTTTTTCATTAAATTTTTTCTTATAAAGATCGATAAGCATAATATTTCTATCAATTAATAAATTTATTCTATTTTTTAAATATTTGATATGTGATAATATGAATTCTTCATAAATAACAATTAATTGATCTGAATTTTTTTGGTTAATTTTTAATTCATTGATTAATTTTTCTACATGGTTTACAGCTTTTTTAATCAAAATATTAATAGCCCTATAATAAGACAATTCAATTTTTTTATATCTTGATATTTTTAACATTTTAGTATTTTTTTCATATTTATTGTTAGTATCAATTATTTTGTTTATAGCATCATATTGATTTTTTAACACTTCTTTTTCTATAATTTCTATAACTCTAGTTTTAGGATTTACATTATCGAAGATATTTAAATTATGAAAACCAAAATCATCACTTAATTTTGTTAATAATTGATTATGTATCTTTCCAATAATTTTAATTTGCCCACTATATGATGTATCGCTATTAGTAAATAAAGAAATAAAAGCTTGCTTTTCAATACTATTGTTAAAATAAAATGCATGAGTTTTAGAATCTACTAAAGAAAAAGTTAAATTAGAAATTAAAAAAGAATCATCTTTTTTATTTTTGTTGACAGTTACATTAGTTAATTCAAGATTGTTTTTTTGAAAATCCATAATTTAATTATAAAAAATACAGAAGATATTTTAAGTATTTTGTGCTATATTAATTTTTTCAGGTATTTTATTTAGAACATCATTATTATTTTTTTGTAAATAATCACTAATTGTTTTTAAAACTATGTCTTTTTTATTATTTCAGTTTAGCAAGCTTACTCTATGAATAGGGTATTTTTTAATAATGAAAAAATTCTCAACATCTTTATCTAAGACATATTCATCATAAGATCTTCAATATTGGTATGTATCAACAAAAATACCTGCAACAAATTGCTTTGTTATTTTACTAATAATTGCAATAGGTATTTGTAATGTTCCTATTGAATAATTTATAATGCAATCAAATTTAGAATTAAAATCTTGAATATTTTGATTTAAATCATTTTGAATTTCTTGAATTAAAGCATTTGATAAATTATCAATTTCAATTCCTATATTTGTTTGATTAATTATTCTTGTATTTTGTTCATTGTCAATATTGTTTTTATAATATTGATAATTTTTTCTTTCTTCCTCATCCATATCAAGGAATTTTAATCATTCCTTAAATACAGAAATATCATCAGAAGTAATATTTACAATATCTTCACTATTAATTGATTTAATAATTATCATTTTATCTTTTGCTCTAGAAGTAGCAACATTTAATGCATTTTTTCCACCTGGTTTTGCTACATAAGTAGCATGAAGCTTTGTATTTTTATCATACGCTATTGATGCTATTAATAAATCTGCTTCATCTCCTTGAATATTTTCGATATTTCTAATTAATATTTTTTGTTCATTAATTGCTTGTTCTAACTCAGGATGAAATTCTATAATTTTAGACTCAATAGCAAGTTGTTGAGAAGCATTAAAAGCCAAAATAATTATTTTATTGTATTTATTAAAATTAATCAATGTTTGTTTAATAACTTCATCAATTTCTAAAGAATTTTGTGAATTTTCTCATGTTCCAGAAACATTAATTACTTCTATTGGTAAGATGTTATTATTTTCTTTTCATGTATCTACAACATCTAATTCACCTTTATAAAATATTTGTGAATTAAAAGTCATTAAAGATGCAAAAGAAGATCGATAATTTTTATCTAGTAATAAAGCATAAACTCCTTTTGCCACTGCATAATCAAGAAGTGATTCTATATTACCAAAAGGATTTTCATTTTCATTCATTTTGCTAGCAAACCATTTTGATGGTTGCATTTGTTGATCATCTCCTGCCAGAATTTTAATTTTTGCAAGATATAAAATAGGCAATCCTTTTTCAAGATAAATTTGTGATGATTCATCTAATAATGCATAATCAAATTCTCTTTTAGATCATGATTGTAGATCTGTTTCTGGTGTAGTAATAATAATTGGATAAATTTGTTTAATAATATCAGCATGTTTTTTTATAAAAACAATAGGTTCTAATGTTGCAGCTCTTACATCTAAAGCAAATTCATTATATTTTGCTTTTAAAGATAAATCAAAATTCTTTATTTTATTAATGATTTTTTTAGCAATAATAATTTTTAAATTGTTATGATCATTTATTCATGATTTATTTTTTCTATCATTACTGTTTTTTAATTTATTAAGCTTAGCTCATAAGTCTTCATTTATTCTCTCTTTATTATCTAAAAAATAATCTATATCTATTGACTTATCAATAAAATTATCAATAATTATATTTACTTGTTGTTTTATTTTTTTGGTTGAATATGAATTTTTATTTTTATTTAATTCATTATTTTTAATTATGGATTTAACCATTTTATTTTTATTTTTTACTCTTTTAAGTTCATCTATATTGAATTTTAAATTTTGATCAAGTTTTAATAAGTTTTTTAAAACTTCTTGGTTATATCCAATTTTTTTATCAAATTTTGAAAACAAAATGATATTATCTTCAACTAAATCATTTTTCATAATTGAATTAGTTAATTTCATTAATTCTTTCTCTTTATCAGAAATGATTTTAATCATTTTTTCTTCAGCATTTGTATTAAAGTTTTCTAAATAATTAATATAACTTTTTATTGGTTCATAAAATTTCTTTTTATTCATATTGCGATCATTTAGAATAAATAAACAAAAAATCTCAAGTGATTCCATTCTATTTTTCAATACTTCTAATGCCGCTTTTTTTTGAGAAACAACTAGAGCAGTTCTATTGAACATTAAAATATTTGTCAAAATATTTGTAATAGTTTGAGATTTACCAGTTCCTGGTGGACCTCAAATAATAGTATTTTGATTTAAAGCAGAAACAATAGCCTTATCTTGAGATAAATTAGAATGAACAATTTTATAAAAACCAAAATTTCTTTTAAATATTGAATCTAGTATTGTTCTTTTATAAATATTCTTGTCAAATTCTACTTCTAAAATATCATCTAATTCTCCTTCATTCAATATTTTTAACATCATTTTTCTTAAGTGTCCGCCAGTTGGTTCAAAGAAACCTAAAGATACACCAGGTCATATCATTACAGTATTGTTAAGAATTTCATTTTCTTTAAAATTGGGAATAAATCCTTTTAGTGTCTCAGGAACTTTAAAATTTTGTGATCATGATCTTTTGATTACATCAAAAAGCTCTTTAATAGACATTTTAGAATAATCAGCATCTATATTTAATAAAAAATTGTTAGATTCTAAAAAATAAATTAACTTTTCATTTATTTTTATATCTCCAATAGAATAGATTGAGACCATTGAATTTTTTATGCTAATATTCACTTCTTTAAAAAACATTGGAGCTTGAATCACTTTATTGTCTATTCTTAAAGTGATGTATATGAATCCTAAATGAATAGGTCATAAATTGTTTTGTTCATTAATATCTTTAGCTTTATTAACTATCAATTTTCATTCAAAAGAAAATTTTTGTCTATCAATTTCCATTGATTTTATTAATTCATTTTTTATTACATCAATAGAAACATTACTATTTTTTTTCAATTTATTATTAATATCTTCTGGAAGTTCTTCATTAAATGCTTTATAGAGATCTATTAATTCTTCTATAGAGTTACATTTTAATATTTGAT
>CASDWL010000021.1 GCA_949284615.1 uncultured Mycoplasma sp. | reverse complement strand
TTTGTTGATCAAGAATCTAGTAATTGTCATGAAGCATTAGAAATAGTAACTGGATAAGTAAATGTAGTTGCTTTATCTTTATCAGCATTAGCTATAAAAGGGTTGTTTCAACTATTGCTATTTTCTAAAATAAATTGTAATTCTACATTTAAAGCATTTGAAGCTTGTTGACTAGTATCAATTTTAGTTACTATTTTAGCTCTTTTGACAGGCATTAAACTGTAACTAGAACTACCCGCTTTTCATAAAGAAAATAATTCTACTGATTTATTATTAGGTCCAAAAAAAGTGGTATCAGTTAATTTAGAATTAAAACTTGTTGCAACAGCCCTTGTATTAGCTGTTGTACTATAATCATTTAACACAGTTTCATTGCTATAAGTATTTGCTCCCTTTGTTAAATTTTGATATGTTCGATTAAATCATTGATTTAAGTCTGCTCTTGATGTAATGAAGTTAACAATATCATTTTCTTCACTAGTTCCTAATTTAACAAAATTTTGACTACTATTATAATTTGTCAAGCTATTTAAATCTATTCAATTAGTAATTGTAGGAGCTAAATTAACTATTGCAGTTGATTTTACTTCTGAAGCTGTATTATCAACATGAAAATTCTTTCAAGTTCCTGAAGCTAAGAAATATAAACTTACTTTATTATTAGTAGTACTATTTGAATTGGAATTAATATCAAATCAAAAACCGGTTTGATAAATATTTGCAAGTTGAGAATTTGTACTTGTAGATGAAATATTACCAACCAAATTATTACTAATAGTAGATTGTCCATGAACATTTTCACTACTATTAGGGATTATAAAATTAGATACTTTTCCTGTTGATGAACTACCTATTCAAAAACTAGCACTAGGATTAGTTATAGCTGCAGATCCTGCATAATAATCACCATATGTAGCATGTGCTGAAGAAGCTCTTGGTCTTGCGGCATAAACAATTGTATTATCAAAAGGACTAACACTAATTAATCTTGAATATAATCTATTAGAATAAATATTGTAGTTATTTGATCCATTAGTTCCACTTGAAATTGCTCCAGGTCAAGGGTATCATAGCATTGAATTTACATCACTTTGGGTTGTGGTAGGATCAGTTGTTGCTAGATTATGATCAGTATAATATTTAATTATTCATTCACCAAAATTAAATTGTTGGGTTTTACTTGCTAAAATTTGAATCCCATTAACATTAGAAGCATGATCAGGATTTATACTAACTTGTGCAACATTAAATATTGGTAATTTTGTACTAGAATTATTAGCTGTCCCTGGTGAAGCATAAGGATAAGCAAAAGTAACTGTATATTCATCAAACATGTTTTTAACAGGTAATAAAAATGTATTTTCATTATATTTTTGACTATCTCAAAAGTTGCTTGTATCATCATAAATATTAGCAATATGGTCATTAGCATTATTATTAGAATCAAATATTTTTAAATAACTATTTAAATTATTATTAACTGGATCACTAGGTCCCCCTCTTTTAAAAGTACAAGTGTTGCCACTTACACTAAAAAGAGCTCTAGCTGGATAAATATTTTTAGTGTTTTTATTTATAACAATAGTATATACATTAAATTCATTGTCAATATTTGTGATTCCAGGTAATATAAATGGAGCAGAAATAATATAAGCATCAGAAGTGGAATATTGATATGAATTAAATATTGGTGTTGTAATATCTATAGGAGTAATAGTAGCACTAGTTTGACCATTTTTTATATTTTCAATTTCTGATTTTTTAATTCATAAAATTTTTCCTAGATGTTGTTCTGTATTATTTGTTGTATGATTAATTAATATTTTTTTAGAATAAGTTTCTAATGTTATCAAATTATTTTTATTATTACTTTGATTTGTCCTCATTTTCATAGGATTGGGTAAATAATATCAAATAATATCTCCATTATTTAATGTTGTTACATCTTGAAAATACAAATCTTTTTTGTTGTAGTTATCCCAATCTAAATTTGCATTAGTAATAAAGCTGTTATCAAATATACCCTTAAAATTTCAACCTTGACTAACAGTAGGACTGCTATTTGAACCTAAACTATCATATAACAATTTTCCTGTTTTAGCATCATGAATAGTTAGTGAAGTTACAGTATCTTTAGTATCAGCTGTTACATTGCCAAAGCTCTTATTAATTCCACCTGCTCCAGTTGGATCTTGAGTTCTTACTACAAAAATAGTATCTGATTTAAAATGATATTTTGCACTATAAATTTCTATATTATTTTCA
>CASDWL010000020.1 GCA_949284615.1 uncultured Mycoplasma sp. | reverse complement strand
AGGATTTTTTATATAAAAAAATCACAACCCCAACCTTTCATAATTTTATTAAGTGTTGCGATTGTAATTACAATTTGGGAATATATTTATTTTTAAATATATTTTAGATATATAATGGTTAAAGTATATATTTTTTGAAACTTGAAATGCTTTAGAGAACTTATACTAGAAAGAAGAAATAATGAAAAACAAAAATACAAAAAAGATAATTTCATTTGGAATTAGTCTTTTTTCAATTGCATCTTGTGCAGCCATAGTAAGTGGTGTAACAGTATACAACTTAAACAAAAAAACTTATGAAAATAATGAAAATATTTTATCAAGTAATGAATCTGTAAATACAAATACAAATGAATTGGACAATAAATCTCCATTTGATTTATCAACAGCAACAATTACATTTAAAAACTTAGAGAATTTACGTTATACAGGATCATATGTGTATCCAGAATTTGAAGTGATAGCATCTGATGGTACAGTACTTAGAGAAGATATTGATTACAATTTAACATTTGAAAACAATATAAATGCAGGTGAAGGTACTTTACATATTTGAGGCGAAAGAAATGGTTTCTATGGTCATTTACAAAAAAACTTCCCAATCCAAAAAGCTATAGATAATGTAATCAAAATGTTTTACGTAGTAGATTCAGATGTACCTGTTGATGTGGCAAAATATGGAGAAGTTAAATTTAAATATTCTCCTAATTTAGTTGATTGATACTATGAACTTCCAGTTGGAGATGATAATAACAATTTCTCCTCATTCTGATATGTTAAATGCTATGTTGAAGAAGGACCAAATTATTATGGTACAGAATCTGAAAATAGTATTTGATTTTTACGTAAAAAATCATATGATATATCTAAATGTAGAGTTGTCATAAATAATAGTGTATGTGAATATACAGGTAAATATATAAAACCTGAATTAACTATTTATGATGTAAATAATTCTGTTTTAAATCCTATGACGGATTATAATGTAGAAGTTTCTAATAATCTAAATGTTGGAACAGCTACATATAAAATAATTGGAAAAGGAAAATATAAAGGAACAAGATTAGGAACAATCACAATCCAAAAAGCTAAAAATGAAATTTCAGATGTTGAATTTTATCATAATGAGGCAAGAGCTTTTGCTAAAATTGGCGAAGTAAAATATAGATATTCAAATGACTTAAAAAATTGATCTCCATCATTCCCAACATTAAGAGAAGGTGATTGATATGTTCAAGCTTATGTGGAAGAAACAGAAAATTACTATGGTGTTGAATCTGCTCCATTAAAATTTAAAGCAATTCCAAAAAGAGATTTAGCATATTCAGAAATTAAAATTTTGGATAAAGGTCCATTTGTTTATGATGGTAAAACAAGATTTATGCCTAAAATAGATGTGTTTGATACATACTTACAATTAGTTGAAGGATTTGATTATACAATAGAATATGGAAATAACATTCATGCCGGAGAAGGACATATAACAGTTAGAGGAATGGGTAAATATAGTAATACTATAAATACTGTTTCATTTACAATAGAAAAAGCTAAAAATGAAGTTTCTGAAATTATCTGAAAAAATAATGAACCATTTGCTACAGCAAAATTTGGAAATGTAAATTATAGATATTCAAAAGATCAAATTAATTGAACATATGATTATCCATTACAAAAAGGTGAATATTATGCACAAGCTATTGTGGTTGGAACAAATGACTATGATGAAGCAGTTTCACCTAATAATGTAAAATTTTATGTTGAATAATTTTTTAAAATAATTTATTTAATTATTAAACTTATAATGTTAAAATCACAATTTCATGTTGTGATTTTAATTTGCAATTATCAACTTCAAATTTAATTTTATTTTGTATTATGATCTTATAATATATTTAATAAATAAAATAAAAGATAATATAAGGCTTTTTATGCAATTTGAAAATATTGTTCATTAAAAGAGTAAAAATATAATGATTTAATTAGGTAAATTTTATTGAAAGTAAAGGTT
>CASDWL010000019.1 GCA_949284615.1 uncultured Mycoplasma sp. | reverse complement strand
TTTTTTTCGTTTTTTATATTTTACAAGGACAACCAGGGAGAAATCTCTGGTTTTTTATTTATCGGTATTCATTTTGGTAACTTTATAATAAACAAAATAATATTTATATGAAATCCTGAAATTGTGAATAAATGAACTAATGAGATATTTTGTATTTTTTCCACTACAACACTATTTTTAGGATATTTTTTACCTAATAAAATTAATGGTATATATCTAGAATAATAAGGACCTCCAGATGTTAAATAATTTGAAATATTTTCAATAACAGAATATTTATGTCCAATTTTTTGAACAACTGCAGTTTCAATAACATAATTTATATTTTGAGATTTTAAATATTTGTAAAAATTACTATTTGTTTGAATTTTTAAAACATGATTACTGTTAATATGAACAATATCATATTCATCTATTATTTGATTAGTTTTTACAAAAATCTTTTCATTGTTACATTTAATTACTATTCCTTGTTCTAGTTTTTTGATGACTAACGAATTATTTTCAAGTGCTTGAAATTATCTATATTTTCAAAAGTATAAAAAATAATATAAAACAGTATTAATATAAAAAATAAAATTAAAAATATTTTTCAAGAGATAAAAATTAATAGTAATGAATTTAGAGTAAGTAAGAATCATCAAATTATTTTATTGCTATCCAAACAGAGAAAAAGCAGAATAAATTCTAAAGCAATTAATGTAAATATTAAAAAAGATCAATTACATCTTTTAATTGTGCTAATGTAACTGGACCAATACCTTTTAAAGCTAAAATTTCTTCTCGCGTTGTTGATTCGTTTTGTCTTCTATGATTAATTATTGTTTGAGCAACAGAGTTTTTAATTCCTAAATTTGTTAATTGATCTACAGATACTAAATCTTTTCATTTAATTTTTTTAATTGTTCCTACTTTATATGGAACAACAATTTCATAATCATAATTAATAACTTTTTCTAAATCTATAGAATCTAAATCAGCATTAGATTGAACATTAGATTTAAAAAGAATTTCCCTAACTTTTTTAGGTTTATCAAATTCATAAATACCAGGATTATTTACTGCGCCTTCTATATTAACTTGATATGAAAATGCAATATCATAATTTTGGGAATTTTCTCCCAATAGTTGATATATTACATATGAAACAATACCTATTGGTACTATTGAACATAATGATATATAAATTATTTTTTTCTTATTTTTATAGATATCTCCTTTACCGGAAATATCAATTCATCACTATTAAATTTAACACATTATATTATACCATGAATCTATAATTGTTTATTTTTGCATTTTATAATTGGATTCATTTTTATATTTAATAAATATTTAAAAAACATAAAAATAGTCATTCCTACAAATGGAGAAATCAAGATTGTTATTGTAATTCCCACTATCATTCATGTAAAATTAGGTAAATTTATAAACATTATTTGTTTATCATAATCTAAAAATCCATATATTCACAAATGCTGGCCAGGATATAAAGTATCTTCTGCAAAAGTAAAATTAAAATAAATAATAAGCGATAATATGATAAATAAGGTTATATATAAAGAATTTATTCATAAAGCTCTCCAGCTTAAAAATATTTTAGTTCTTAAAAAATAAATTAATATTAAAGCTGTTAATGGGGATATACAATGAACAAATAAAGTTTTTGATGCTTCATAAAAATTGTAAGAAAAAGAATCAAAACGAAATACAAGCATTGCAAAAAAACATAGCAACATATAACTTGATGAACAAAATATCATATTTTGAGCAATTTTATTTTGGGGAAATAAACTGTAAAAAATTCCTGATATTACAAAATAAATATTAATATGAAAAGTATAGAATACCAATTGATATCAATCACCTAAAGATTTTCTAAGTGCATCTTGTTCTATAAATCCAGATACTCCACTAGATCCTTTTTTTGCAATTCCATCATAAAATATAAAGAATAAAATTATCATTAAATAAAATACATAAATTAAAAATATAACTATATTAATATAATTTGATTTCTTAAAAAAATTCATAATTAATAACTTTATAATAATTCTTCTATATTTTCTCAATTAATTTCTTCAAATATTTTTAATGCTGATTCTGACATTAAAATTTTATAAGTTAATTTATTAACATTATCTTTTTTAAATTCTGATATTTTATCAATTGAAAATACCCCATCAATAGATGATAATTTAGTTAAATAAATGTTCAAATAATAGTCTTTAACAATTTCAAATGTCATATCTCTTTCTTTTAAAGGGGATGGATCAAATTCAATAAATTTATTTTGAGGTTTATAAATTACATCAGTCAAAATTTCAGCAAAAATAATATCTTTATCAAAATTAATTTTCATAGGATTTATTTTCCCTATTCAACCAACCATTTTTCCAGATAAATATAATCCAGCATTATAATTTGGATGAAGCAAATCATTTTCTAAAGGTATTATTTGAAATTTTTGATTTGTAATTAATTCAATATCTGATTTGATTTCTTCATAGGATTTTATGGTTGAAGATATAATAATAGATTCTTTATCATTAATTAAACCTTTGTCAAATAATGAAATGGATTTAATATTCTTCTTAAAATTGTAGTTATAAACTTCTGCAATTGATAAAGCAATGGAATTTCTTATGGAATTTCTTTCTTTTGATATATATGTTTTTAATTTTTTTATATCTTGAAAATCAAAAGGATTAAATCAATTTTTCTCATCATTTATTAATGTATAAGTTATAACTTGTGTATATCCTAAATTTGTTATTTTTTGCTCAATAAAATTTAATGAGGAGATATTTAATGACAATTGATTAATAGGTTCAGAAATAAAATTATTTAATCCATAAAATCTAAAAACTTCTTCTACTACATGTTGCATATTTTTTACATCATGTCTTATGCTAGGGACAATTATTTTCTTATCTATAAATTTAAAATCCAATATTTTTAAAGATTCTAAGGCTTTTTTATAATTATCTTTTGTTGTAATTTCAAATCCTGCATAATCATTTAAGTATTTTTCGTCAAAATCAAAACTAATAGAAGAATTATCTTTTTCATTAATTAATTGAGATATTTCTTCAAAATAAGAATCAATAAAATAATATGCTAAAAGTATCATTCCATATGATATCACTCTTGAATTATTTATAGAGCTATATGTTATAGTTTTTAATGATTGAGAATTTTCTCTAACTATTTTTTCATTTATTTGTGAAAATTCAAATATAAGATTTGTTGATTCATTAGATGGTAAATATTCATTTAAAGTATTTACACCTAAAACAGATATATTTTTTTGGGAATCATTTAAGTAAACTATACTATTTTCTTTGTGTAAATTAATTTTTTTATTAATTTTTTTAGCATCAAAAATTCTTAATGATACACCTGTGTAAATCAATGTAAGATTTGCAAAATTTAAAAAATTATTTTCATCAATTTTTATATTAGATTTTAACATCAAGAAAATTTCATCAATTTTTATATTGAATTTATTTGTTTTAATTTCTGCACCATATATCTCATTTTCATTATCTCCATTTAATGAGAAGTCACTTTTAAAATGACTCTTTTTATTCATTTTTAAAGATGTAGGATGAGTATGGAAATAAGCTGCTAATTCCTTTGAAAATGAATAATACGATTGAGCATCTGAACGATTAGAAAGTATTGATACTTCAATAATTTTATCTTTTAAATTAAATAATTTAATAGGATCATCTTCAAGATTAATATCTGTATCTAATATTAAAATATTATCATTCATACATTTTGTTAACAATTCCTTATTAAAACCTAATTCAGGATAAGATATTAACATACCTTCTGATGTTATCCCTGCCATATTTTTACTTTGTATTTCAATCCCATTAATTTTTGATCCTGGAATAAATGCCATTACATAATAATTTGGTTTAACATTTTTTGCGGCGGTCTGTATTATTCTAGTTTTATCTGAAAATTCAATCTCACAAACAGTTAATTTATCTGAATTAGGATTAGAATATGTTTTTAAAACTTTACCAAACTTAATACCTTCTACAAAATTAAAATCTGATACACTTTCAACTTCAAATCCTATAGAATTAATTGCTGCAACAATTTCATCTGTTGTTACATCATTTTTTATATTAGCTAATTCTCTTAATTTACATTCTGAAAAAAACATATATACCTCTAAAATTCATTATTTAAATTGTTTGATCATTCTTAAATCATTATTAAAAAAATCTCTAATATCTTTTATTCCATATTTAATCATGGCAAGTCTTTCTATTCCTATCCCGCCTGCTATTGCTCTAAAATTAGAAGGTTTTTTATAACCTGCTAATTTTAATACTTCTTCATTTATCATCCCCGCACCTAAAACTTCTATTCATTTATTTTTATATAAAATATCAATTTCCATTGAAGGTTCTGTAAAAGGGAAAAATGATGGTCTCATTCTTATTTCAATATCTTCTTCAAATATATAAGATAATAATGATTTAATTGTTCATATTAATGATTGAATATTATGCTTTCCAACTGATGCAAAATCTACTTGGGTAAATTGATGAGAATGAGTTTGATCATCTTCATCATTACGATAAACTTTACCAATAGTAAAATAAGAAAATTCACAATTTTGATATCTTTCTAACATTCTAGCTGTTATTCCTGTATTATGTGTTCTTAATAGAATATTTTCATTTAAATATAGAGTGTCTTGCATATCTCTTGCTGGATGATTTTTTGGAATATTCAATTTTTCAAAATTATAATAATCGTTTTCTAATTCCAATGATTTTTCTTCAAAATAATTATTTTGTAAAAATCATTCTCTAATTCTTTGAGAAATTAAATATAATGGATGAAAATACAAAAATTTATTTGTACTTTCATAAATATTATTTTTATCTTTTGAAATTTTATTTTCTAATTCCCTAAAATTAATTTCTTTAATTTTATCCTCTAATAATTGCATTATTTCATTTTTTAATATAGATAATTTTTTTCCTAGATTTGCTTTTTCTTGGGAATTTGAATTCTTAATTTGTTGTTGCAAAACATAAATAGGACCTTCATTAGAAAAAATCTTACTTTTTACAAGTTTATATTCTTCAAAATT
>CASDWL010000018.1 GCA_949284615.1 uncultured Mycoplasma sp. | reverse complement strand
TTTTTTTCGTTTTTTATATTTTACAAGGACGACCAGGGAGAAATCTCTGGTTTTTTATTTATCGGTATTCATTTTGGTAACTTTATAAGAAAAATTTCAAACAACTAACAATAAAGAAAATGATATAATGGATGATAAAGTAAAAGAAATTGAAGAATGAATTAAAAAGCATATTGTAATTGCTTTGAATTGGAGGTAGATTATGATAAAACAAGAAAAAAAAATATGAATATCCTTCAAAAAATGAAATTGTACGTATGTGTAAAGAAGCATTAAATCAAGATAATAGAGAAGATATTATTAGAGAAATAAAATATTTAAAAAATAAATAATATTTTGTAAGAATTCAATAATAGTTTAGATTATATAAAAATCAATCAAATGCAAAATAATACTATTAATTTTCTCGATGATAATGTTGTATTTGGAAATAAGTACTAAAGTTGAATTTAAATAATAATTGTTTTTTGGCAGTTTAATTTTAATATTTTTTAATCCATTAATTGTTATTCCTTCCATTAATGTTCCAGAACTATTATTATTTTTTTGTGTAATAAAATTATTTGAATTTAAAAATCCAAATAAATATCAATCTAAATTGTTTGAAGATATATTATAAAATCCTGTTGAATATACATAATTTAGATATTTTTATCATATATGAGAAATAATTTGTTATGTCCAATAAGCTTGCTAAAAATTAGTGAATTATATCTAGGTGTTAAATTTGCTCTAGATGGTTTATTATCTTTAGTTATATTTTTTAAATTATTTATCAATGATAAATTTTCATCAATATTACTAGTTTCTATATATAAATTTTGTTTTTGATATTTGTCATTATATAAATTAGCAAATAATAGTAAATTTTCTTCTTTTTTTGATGAATTTAATACATATAAAATATTTAATAGATTTATAATTGAATTTTTTTTATTTATGAAATTAAGTTTTAACTCTTCAAAAGGTTCAATAATGTTAATTAAGTTCATTCAAGTCTTTTTGAAAGAATCTAAATCAGTTATATCTATAATCTTGTGATATTTGAAAAATAATTCCTCTTTAGGTTCAATAATGTTAATAATTTCTTGTTGAATGTTTAAATCAGGTAATTTGATCATAGGAGATAAAAAATTATTTAGTCTTAAACTTTTAACAGTTGTACCAACAGAATTTTTATATAATATATCATTATTTCTTAGTCATCAATAATATAAATATTTATCTTTAATGAAAAAGTTATTAGCTTTTATATAGTAAACTCTTTGATGAACAGATGCCTTTCCTTGATTATAAAGAGGATAAAAAATTCCTTCACCGGGAATAATTGTATAATTTCCATCAATAGTTCAATCATTTGTTTTTAATATTTTTTTACTTCGTACATAAAAGTTATATTTTCCATTTATTATTTGTTCCTCTTTATTCTTTGTTCCATTTTTAATAAAAGAAATATCACCTAATTTATATTCCTTAATTGCCATTATTTACTATAATGGCAATTAACTCAAATAATAAAGTAAGTTTAATTGATGTAGTTACTATGGAAAATGGGATAACAAAATTACCTAACAATTACAAAATTAATGGACAATTTCATTTTTTAGATTATAAAAATGTTTATGATAAGAATGTATTATCTGAATTTAAATATAATAATTTACCCAAAATAAATGTATTTGAAAAAGATATTAATAAATTTTATAAATCTAGAAAAGGATCAATTATTGCAACATGAACTAGTGAAACAAATTATGATGTTTTTCAATTGGTATATGTAAATACAAATAAGCCATTTATTGTAAATGGATTTTGCAAAATATTAAATGTCATTGATAATAAATTAATAAATCCTAAATGATTATCATTTTATTTAAACTATGATCCAATTATACAAAAACAAAGATCATCAATTCCATACACAACTAGATGCAATATGACTTTAAATGAAATCAAAAATATGAAAATAAAAATAATTCCAATTCAGATTCAACAAGAAATTATTAACATTATTGAACCTTTTGAAAAGTTAAGAGAATCTTTAAGTAAAAAGATATTATATATTGATAAAATAACATTAAATATTGTTAAAACAATTTCTTGTAAGAAAAGAATAGAAGAATTAGCTTCTGTTATTGCAGGGCAATCCCCTCCGCAATTATCTAAATACTGAAAAAATGGTTGTATTCCATTTTTAAATATAAATGATCTTACAAATAATATTTATGTTTTGAATGCAAATAATTTTATGAATAATTTAGCTTTTAAAAGTTATAGATGTAAGTTAACAACAAATTATTCTATATTAGTAGGAAAAGTTTCTCCTGGAAAGAACAAAATAAGTGTCACAAATAAAGGGTTTGTAGTTAATGGTGCAATTAGAGTTATAGAACCTTTAAATTATAAAAATTATGGACAAATTTTTGAATCTATAAGAAGTAATTCATATAAACTTTCAAAAATAGCATCTGGATCAGTTCAACAACAAATAAATAGTAAACAATTATTGAATTTAGAAATAAATTTTGATCCTAATTTCAATCAATATTTTAATATTCAATTAGAACATAAAAAAATGCAAATAAAAATAATAAATAAATTAAATGAAATCATTACTTTGTTTATTGAGATGAATATAAAGTAATTTTTAAATCATTTTTCTAAAAAAATGATAAAGTAAAACTATGTTAGAAAAAATTGTTTCTGGAATTACCGCTACAGGTAAATTAACTTTAGGGAATTACATTGGTTCTATTAAGAATATGATTAAGCTTCAAAATGATTATGAGCAATATATTTTTGTAGCTGATCTTCATGCTCTTACAACATATATTGAACCTAAAGAATTAATAGAAAATAAAAAAAACATTTTTGCCTTATATCTAGCTTGCGGTTTAGATCCTAAAAAAACAATATTATTTTTTCAATCTGATGTACCAGCTCATAGTGAACTAAATTGAATCATAACTACTATTACTAATATGGGTGAATTATCAAGAATGACTCAATTTAAAGATAAATCACAAAATATTGTAAAACAAGATAATAAAACAGAAATAATTCCAACAGGTTTATTTGTTTATCCTGCTTTAATGATTGCAGATATTATTTTATATAATCCAAAAGCAGTTCCTGTTGGAATTGATCAAAAACAACATTTAGAATTTTGTCAAAAAATTGTAAAAAGAATGAATAGTAAATACAATTTAGATTTTAATGAACCAAGACCTATTATTCCTGAAATTGGAAGTAAAATAAAATCTCTGGTAAATCCAGAACAAAAAATGTCTAAATCAGATAAAAATTCCAATGCTTCAATATATCTATTAGATTATCCTGAAGATGCTTATAAAAAGATCCAAAAATCAGTTACTGATAGTGAAAATAAAATTTATATTTCGGAAGATAAACCTGGTGTTTTAAATTTATTAACTATTTTTGCTTCATTAAATGATATTTCAATTAAAGAAGCGGAAAATCATTTTATTAATAAATCTTATAAAGAATTAAAAGAAGAAGTAGGTCAAGTAGTAAAACAATTTTTAATTGATATTCAGCAAAAATATAATGTTTATATTAAACAAATTGATGAAATAGCAAAATCAGGAGCTGAAAAAGCAAATAAAATTGCAAAAGCAAATTTATTAAAGATCCAAAAAGCTTTTGGTTTAAAATAAATTAAATTTTTGCAATTAATTTTTTATTTCTTCTTTGTGAAATTAGCGTATTCATTAATAATATAGAAGTAGATCCAACCATTAAAATAGCTCCTAATCAAGGTACAATAAATCCTAATATAGCTAAAGGAATACAAATAATATTAAAGATTCCTGCTCAAATAAAATTAGCTTTCACTAGGTTTAAAGTTTTTCTAGAAAGTAATATTGCTTTATATACTAAATTTAAATTATTTTCTAAAAGAGATATATCAGCTATAGAATTAGTTAATTCACTACCTGAAGCATAAGCAATTCCGATTGTTGCACTTTTAATTGCTAAAATATCGTTTGTTCCATCACCAACAAAGATAATTTTTCCTTTTTCTTTAAAATCATTAATAATATTGGCTTTTTGATCAGGCAAAAGATCCCCGTATCAATAATCAATAGCTAATTTATTAGCTATTTCTTGTACATTTTCCTTTCTATCACCTGAGAGAATAATTAATTTAATGTTCATTTTATGTAAATTATTAATTGTTTGTAATGCATCTTTTTTAATCTTATCTTCTATTTGAAAATAACCTACAACTTTTTGATCTATTGCAAAAACGCTTATACTTTTACTTTCATTAAATTTAATTTTTTTATCAAATTCATAATTATTATCTTTTGCATATTTAAGTGATGTCAAAGAATATGATTGGTTTTTATAATTTGCAAATACTCCAACACCTAAAACTTCTTTTGAATCTTTAAAATTAATTGTTTTAATTTTATCATTTGAAAAATAATTTTTAATAGCCTGTGATAAAGGGTGGTTAGACAATGAAGCTATATTATAAATATAGGAATCATATTTTTCATTTTCGACATGATATTTAGTAACAAATGGTTTCCCCTCAGTAATTGTTCCTGTTTTATCAAAAGCAATATATGAAATGTCGTTTATCATTTCATATATTTTTGATGAAGAAAAAAGAATTTTATTTTTAGATGCAATAAAAGAAGAAGAATAAATTGCAGCAGGAGCAGCTATTCCAAAAGCACAAGGACATGCAATTACCAATGTTGCAACAGCATGATATAAAGCATTAGCTATTGGATTATCATAAATATTATTAAAAATATTAGGTACTTCAATTGGTAAATATAAAATTATTAATCATAAAATAAATGTTAATAATGAAATGATTAGAACAGTAGGTAAAAAATATTTGACTATTTTTTGACTAGTAACTTCAATTTTAGATTTATTATTCATTATTTTTTCAAGTTGTGAAATTATTCTATTCAATGTTGAATTAGCAGCCAATTTATTAACTTGATAATATATTATTTCACCTGAATTTATACTTCCAGATAAAATAGTTTCACCCTTTTTAATTTCTCTAGGAATTGCTTCTCCTAAAAGTGATGAATAATCTAAATAAGCATTATTTGATATTAAGATTCCATCTGTAGGAATAGATTGACCTTTTGCAACTTTTACAATATCATTAATTTTAACTTCATTAGTTTTAATTTTTATTATCTTATCATTTTCAACAATTTCAATTTCTTTATTTTGTAATTTTAATAGGTCTTTAATACCTAATGAAGTTTTTACTCTCAATTTATCTTCTATTAAATGACCAATACCTATAAAAAATGATAATTCATAACCTATTTCATAAAACTGCATATTTAAATTAAAAAAATTACCTTGTGATATTTCTATAATTGACATAACAACAGAATATAAATAAGTAATATGTGTTGCAATAGTAATTAAAAAATCCATAGAAAAATCAAATTTTAATAATTGACGGTAATTTTGAAAATAATTAATTTCTAAATAAAATACTAAAAAAGTAGATAAACAAAATAAAATGATTGAAATAATATACATATTTGGGATATGAATATTAAAAGAATGAATAATCATTATAATCATTGAAAATAATGTAATTATTCCTTCAAATATTAATTTATATTTTTGATTATTTTTTAAACTAAATTCTTTCAGCAACATAACCCACTTGAGCTGCTAAATCAATAATAAATTGATCATTATATTTCTTTTCATCTGCTTCTACAGTAAGCATTTTTTCTAATAAATTTAAAGAATATTTAATATCTGGATATTTTTTAAAAACTTTTT
>CASDWL010000017.1 GCA_949284615.1 uncultured Mycoplasma sp. | reverse complement strand
TTTATTTATTTCAAAAAAGATGCTTGTTTAAATATAAGCTTCTTTTTTTTATTTACTTTTTTACATAGAAAATTTTTATTAATGAAATAAAAATTTAAATTCAAAATATTTAATAAAATATTTTTTATATGGAAAAAGCTTTTCAAAAATTTTGTAAACAAATTAACTTTCAAATCAGCGATTATCTAGTAGATTCTAGAATTAATAATGTGATTATTGACAATGACATTAAAAACCCTAAAACTATTTTTGATGTTTCTTTTTTCTCAATACCTACATATAATGAATTGTTAACATTTTATAATAAATCAAATGAATTTTTTAGTCCAACTAAATTAGATTTTAAAATATCTTTTATCAATGAAAATTATTCTTCCAAAAGAATTTATGACATTTTAAAATTTGGTTCAGAAATAATTTTTAATACTAATATTGAAAATTATTTATCAGAAAATACTGTTATTTTTGAAATAAATGAAAATAAAGTAATTTTAGAATTTGAGCAATTAATTGATCAAGTAAAATTTGAACAATGTGTTAATTTAAATACAATCAAAAATTTTTTTAAAATCAAAAATCTTAAATTTGTTATCAAAGTAAATTCAAACATAAACTATAATAATGACAATGTAGACAATGATGAAGAATTTAGAAATTACATCAAGAAACAAAAAGAACAAAAAGATATTAAAAATAAACAAGTTATAAAGAATTTTGAAATTAAAAATAATTCCAAAAAATACTTCCAAATGAATATCCAAGATTTTCATGAGACCCATGAAAAATATGTACAAATTCATGGAATGGTGTTTGAAATAGAAGAGATTGTTACAAAAACCAATTTAATTATTGTTTCTTTATCAATTGTCGATTCAAGTGAAGCTTTGGTAGCAAAATACTTCTTAAGAGAAAAAGAAAATAATAAATATGATTGAGTAAAAAAAGGATCTAGAGTATCTATTATTGGAGAAAGAAAACAAGAATATAATTCATCTGGATATTATTTACAAATTTTTTCAATTGATGAAATCAAAGACAATAAAAATGATAATCAAGATATTAAAGAGGATAGAATTGAGCTTTCTGTTAGATCCTCATTTTCAGCAATGGATGGATTTATTTCAGTTTCCAATTTAATGCAACATGCAAAGAAAATAGGATCTAAAGCAATTGCATTTGTTGATTATCAAAATATCCAAGCATTTCCTGAAATATATAATAATGCAAAAAAAATAGATATAAAACCAATTTATGGTTGTACATTTAGTGTCATTTCTAAAAAACATAATTTAATTACAAAATTCAAAAATAATGAACTTTTAAAAAATGGAAAATATGTTATATTTGACTTAGAAACTACATCTTTAAATCCAAGAGTTGGAGAAATAATTGAATTTGGTGCTGCAATTGTAGAAAATTTTAAACTAAAAGAAAATATTCAGTTTTTTATTAAGCCTTCAAAACCTATCAATAAATTCACTACTGAACTAACTGGAATAACTCAAGAGATGTTAGATAAAAAAAGTAAATTTGATAATCAAAAAGATGCAATTAAAGAAATCATGAATATATTTAAGGATTATACTTTAATTGCTCATAATGCACAGTTTGATATTGGATTTTTAAATCAAAAATTATTTGAAAATAATTTAGATCAAATTCAAAATACAATAATCGATACTCTAGCTATTGCTAAATATTTATTTCCTATATCAATTTCTTATAGATTAGAAATAGTATGTAAGAAATTCAATATTCTTTATGATGCTTCAATTGCTCATAGAGCTGATTATGATGCTAATGTCCTAGAACAAGTTTGAATAAATATGATTGAATATTTAGAAAGACAAAATATAAAAACTTTTGAAGACTTATCCAAAATAGATAACTCTTCATTACATAATAAAAAGATAAGTTATGATATTTCAGTATATGCTAAAAATCAAAAAGGGATTAAAGAATTATTTCAATTAGTATCAAAATCATTAACAGATAATTACTTTGATGGGCCTAGATTATTTGAAGAGGATTTAAAAAATTATGAAAATCTTATAATAGGTCCTGCATCTATTAATACTAAATTAATGGATCTTGGTTTCACAGGAACATCTAAAGATTTAAATGATGAAATAGATAAATGAGATTTTATAGGTATTCCTAGTCCTCATTTATTCTCACATTTAGTAGCAAGACAAAATGTTTCAATGGATGAAATCAAATCAATACTAAAAGAAATTATTTTGAAAGCAAAAGAAAAAAATAAATTAATTGTTGCAATAGGTGATGTGAGATATATTGAAGATGGAGATAGTATTGCTCATCACATTTATATTAATACAAAAGGATTAGAGGGAAGAAGACATCCATTATATAAATATAATGAACAAAATCCACAATATCCTATTCAGAAATTTCTTTCAAGTGCCGAAATGATGAAAGAATTTGAATTTTTAAATTCAGAAAAATTAGCTAAAGAGATAATAATAGAAAATACCATCTATTTCAATTCTCTAATTGAGGAAAATATTGAAATAATCAAATCAAAATTGTATCCACCTATTTTTGATAATTCTCAAGAAAAATTACAAAATTTAGTAATTCAAAATGCTCATAAAATTTATGGAAAAAATTTGCCTGAAGTTATAGAAAAAAGAATTTATAAAGAATTAGAACCAATTAATAAGTACGGATTTAGTGTCATTTATTGAATTAGTCACAAATTAGTTCAAAAATCTTTAAATGATGGATATTTAGTGGGTTCTAGGGGCTCAGTAGGATCTTCTATTGTAGCAACACTAAGTAAAATAACAGAAGTTAATCCTTTATCTCCTCATTATGTTTGCTATAAATGTAGTTATAATGAATTTGTAGAAAACCCTAAAACTACAAGTGGTTTTGATCTTGAAGATAAATCTTGTCCTAATTGTAATATAAAATTACACAAAGATGGTCAAACCATTCCTTTTGAAACTTTTTTAGGCTTTGATGGTGATAAAGTCCCAGATATAGATTTAAATTTTTCTGGTGAATATCAACCCATTATTCATGAAGAAGTAAGAAACATTTTTGGTAAATCTAGAACATTTAGAGCTGGAACTATTTCTACAGTAGCATCTAAAACTGCATATGGATTTGTTAAAAAATATTTTGAAGACAATAAGATAACTAAATCAAATACATACATTAATTTTTTAGCTCAAAAAATTGAAGGTTCTAAAAGAACCACAGGGCAACATCCAGGTGGTATTATTATTATTCCTCAAGAATTCGATGTTGAAGATTTTACACCAGTAAACTATCCTGCTAATGATACTAATAGTGCATGAAAAACAACTCATTTTGATTTCCATGCAATACATGATAATATTTTAAAATTAGATTTATTAGGCCATGATGATCCAACAGTAATTAAATTACTTCAAGAATGAACAAAAGTCAAAATTGAAGATATTTCATTTTCAGATAAAAATGTATTAGATTTATTTTCTTCAACCAGACCTTTGGGAATTGAACCTAAAGATATAAACAATGAACAAACAGGAGTTTTGGGTATACCTGAATTCGGAACAAAATTTGTTAGAAAAATGTTAAAAGTGGCAAAACCTACTTCTTTTAATGACTTAATAAATATTTCAGGTTTATCTCATGGTACCAATGTTTGAAATGGTAATGCAGAAGAATTAATTAAACAAGGAAAAAAATTGAATGAAGTTATTTCTTGTAGAGATGATATCATGGTCTATCTAATGAAGAAAGGGATTAATCCTTCATCATCTTTCCAAATTATGGAAAAAGTTAGAAAAGGTAAGGGTTTAACTTCTGAAGATGAAAAAATGTTAAAAGATAATGGGATTGAAAAATGATATATTGATTCATTAAATAAAATCAAATATATGTTTCCTAAAGCTCATGCAACAGCTTATGTTATGATGGCTTGAAGAATAGCTTGATTTAAAATATATTACCCATTAGAATACTATGCAGCCTTTTATACTGTAAGACCTGATGTTTTTGATTTAGAAAATGCTATAGGAACAAAAAGTCAGATAGAAAAGAAAATCAAAGAACTAGAATCAAAACAATATTCAAATAGCAAAGAAAAATTATCTCAAAAAGAAGAAAGTTTGATTCCTATATTCGAAATAATTAATGAAATGCTTGCAAGAGGATTTAGAATATTAAATATTGATTTAGATAAATCTGAAGCTACTAGTTGAAAAATTGATTATGAAAATAAAGCATTAATTCCACCATTTATTGTTGTAGATGGTCTGGGAATAACTGCTGCCAATTCCATTATTGAAGCTAGAAGTAAAAAACCTTTTACTTCAAAAGATGATTTAATGAAAAGAACACAAATTAATAAAACAACTTTAGATAAATTTGAAAATCTTGGTGTTATAAAAAATTTAAATTCAACTGATCAAATGAAATTATTTTAATCTCAATCTGCCATAATATTTAATTTATATTTAGCATATAGTTTTTCACCTATTTTTATTAGAAAAACCACACCATATCCTTTTGTTATTTTAATTAATCTTGACAAAATACCTTTTCTAATAATTTCATGAGCAAAAAAGTTGTTATTTGTTTTGCACTCTTTTAAAATAGATTGCAATGTATTATAAATAGCTGCTCTTTGATTTTTAATACTATTATCATATGAAAGAATTAAAATTTGTCACTCTAACATATTCTTAGCAATTTTCCATGCATATTTTTTTTGTTTTATTGAATTTGTTTCAATTTTGAACAATTCATCAACTATAACATTCATCACTTTTTTTTGATCTTCTCTATTTTTAACCATTGTTTTAATATTAATTGATTGTTCATTTCTACCAATGTAATATCTATATAAAGAGATATTAATATAATACAAAAGTTTGGCTTGAGCAAAAGGTATAACTGCATATTGAGAATCTGAATAATAAATACCTTCAATTTGTTTATAATCTATATTATGCAAAAATTCAGTTCTATATATTATTGAATGCATTGTGATTATAGAATTTGGGAATTTTAATTCATTCATTTTTAAAATTTTATATGGTTCAAAATATTTATCTCATTTATAAACGATTTGTTTATTTTTTATAACTTTATCAAAAATAAAATCTGTAATAATCACATCTATATCAATTCTAAGACTAGCAATAATTTGTACAATTTCAATAAAATTTTTAGTATTAAAAATATCATCAACATCTAATACTTTTACATATTTTCCTTTAACATGTTTTAAACCAAAATTAATTACAGATCCATATTGTCCATTTTCTTTATCAAAGACTTTGATAAATACTTTATGCAATTTTTTATTTCATTCTTTTGCTCATTTTTTAGCTTTTTCTGAACAATTGTCTTTTGATCCATCATTTATAATGATAATTTCTATAAAATTCAAAATATTTGTTTCTAAAGTTTGCTCATTTAAAATTGAATGCAAACAATTGTCAATAAATATCTCCCCATTGTACATTGGGATTATAATTGATAAAAATAATTTTTCATTAATGGTTTTTAATTTCATGAATAATTTTATCAGCTAACATTAAAGCTTCATCTATTGCTTGATCCATATTAATGTAGCGATATAGTCCCATCCTTCCCCCAATATATAAATTATTAAATTGATTTGCAAATTCCTTATATTTATTATATTGAACTCTGGCTTTATCTGTTGCTAAAGGATAATAAGGCTCATTTCATTTTTTATCATTTTCATTATAAGTTCCAGGATATTCTTTAGATATAACAGTAATATTATCAATATTTTGTAAAGTCATATTTTTATATTCAGTTATTCTTGTCATATTAGGATCTGCTGGATAATTAACTACACCTGTTTTTTGAAAATTAGTTTTATTAATAACATTAAATTCAAAAAATAAAGAACGATATTCTAATTTACCAAATTTATCTAAAAACAATTTGTCTAATGGACCTGTATAAATAACATAACAATCTTCACCATTAAATTTAACTTTATTATTTTCAAAAGTAATTTTTTCAATAGCATTAAAATTAGTTACAACTTTAATATTTGGTAAATCAAACATTTTTTCAAAAGCTTTTGTATACCCATCTTTAGGTAATCCTTCATAAACATCTTTAAAATATGTATTTCTATATGACAAAATAATAGGCAATCTAGCTGTTACTGATTCATCAATTTCATCAGGTCTTAGATTTCACATTTTTGTTGTGTAATTTAAAAATATATTTTCATATACAAATGAGGCTATTTTTTGAATTAAAGGATCATTTGATTTTTTTAATTCTAGTATGGGGATACTATCTTGATCAGGATATAAAGTCTTCAATTTATTTTTAATTGTTTCAGCTTCATCAGGAAAACAAATGTCTATAGATTCAAAATTAAATGGAATCGGAATTAATTTGTCATTAACATAAGCCTCTACAATATTTTTATATCCATTTAATTCTCAAAATTGATTCATGAATTTATTTACATGTTCTTTAGAAGTATGAAAAATATGAGGGCCATATTTATGAATTAAAACACCATTTTTTTTATAATCATACATATTTCCACCTATATGGTCTCTTTTTTCATATACATGAACATTGTATCCTTCTTCAGCTAATTTTCTAGCAACTACTGCCCCTGTTATTCCTGCACCAATAATAATAATTTTTTTATCTTTTGTTTTCATAATTTCTTATTTATTTTTACATTAAAAATACATTATATTTAATTTTATAAATATTATTTATAATTATAAAATTCTTATAAAGTTTTTTAAAAATTATCCTAAAATTATTTTTTTAAATCTTTTTTACTTTTTTCCAACATTTTTTTCAAAAACCATTAAAAATTTTTAAAACTTTTTAAAATTATTTTTTATAAAATCTTTAAATAGCCTTTAATTATCAATTAAATTATAACTTTAAAAATAATTTAATTTTTTCTTGACTTATAAAAAATAATACTTTAATATATATTTAGAAAAATTAAATTTATTATTTAGTTTTTCTAAAATGCTTTTTTCAAGTTCAAGACCGAAACTAAAAAACTTGACGACACCGGAAACGGGAGGATAAACAGGGGAATTCACCTCAAATGGTGTAGCCACAGGCGACCACTGCGGATGCGAACACTAAAATAAAATTAGTCAGTAGTCCAGAGCGGAGCCGCCTCGATTAATATTATTGCTAAATCCATTAA
>CASDWL010000016.1 GCA_949284615.1 uncultured Mycoplasma sp. | reverse complement strand
TATATAAATAAAAAAGTATTAAAATATTAATTTTAGATTTAAGATTTTGAGATATGGAGAATTTATGACTAAAGATACTATATTACTTGCAAGATATTTGTATTCAAAAGGTATTGAATCTTCTTTAAGAATTCAAAAAATACCTTTCTTTTTAAGGGTAGAAGAAAAAAGAAATAATTTTGAAAGTGGATATTTTAAACCAAAAGATAATTTTCAAGCATGAATATATGGACCAGTAAATGTAGAAAGTTTTAAATATATGCAAAAGTATTTTAATAATGACATAGAAAAAGAAGAAATATTATTGGAAGATAATAATTTAGTCAATGAATTAGATAAAATATTTGATAAATATTTAGATAAATACAAATATAAAGCATCTACTACTTTAATAGATGAAAGTCATAAAAATTTATCTTGAATCAATGCTCGCGGAGATCTAGATAAAGATGAACCTTGTAATACATATATGAAAGAAGATGAATCATTTATAAAATTTATATAATTGAGTTAATATGAAAATTAATTTAAATTTAATTAAATTTCATCATTTTAAATATAATAATCAAATTCATAATTTGTGCTCCAAAAATTATGTAAATTATTTTGAAAATTTATTATTTAAATGAGATCAATCATTTTTAAATTGTTTAAAAATATTTAATAACACTAATAATATTAATGAATTAGAAAATAAATTATTACATTGGCATAAGATTACAAATGATGAAAAATCAATGCTAGAAAGAGTTATAGAAAAATGCCATCCAAATCTTAAAAATGCTTTAGATCAGAATTTCGAGGATGAATTACCAAAATATTATCAATGTAAATTAAATAAAAAGGGAAAGACTAATTTTTATAATAAAAACAGGTCAAAATGAAAAATTGTTTGCTTTTCCTATTCTTTTTGACTTAAATCACTGTTTTTACATTAGTAATAAAAAATCATATGATGATAAAACTAAAAACAATTTTAAGTGAGATTTAAAAGAAAAACAAGAACAATATAAAGAAGAATTAAAAAGAAACTTAAAATAACAATTGCAAATAGTTGTAAATTAATTATTTAGAAGAAATATTGTAATCATTTTTTATTTTTTGAACTATAGCATTAGCTGAATTACCAACAATTAAAGCTATAAATTTATCGTTGATAAATGTTCCACTAATTCCCTTATTTTCTTTTAATTCATTGATATTGATAAGATCATAATTATTGTAAAAAACTTTTATTTTATTATGAGTATTTTCAATACTCTTAATATTATTAGATCCACCTAAATCATTAATTAAATTATTTATGTCTATAGAAATTTTAGAATCTTGGGATAATACATTTTGTTTATTATATTTTTTATTTTTTTGATTTCAATAGATTCAAATTGTTCCTAAAGTAATTATTTGTAAAAATATATATAAAAATTTTTCTTTATTTGTCATGTTGTTCATACATTTTATTTTATATGAAAATATTTAATCTATTTAAATTGATAATAAATATTATTAAGCTATTAGATATGTAAATTACAAAATAAATAATAAAATTATAAAAAAGATTATAAAATAAATTGTGTAGAGCCAGTTTGTTTGTAGGCGAGCATGGATGAATCCACAACTATAGGTTGTGGTTTTTTATTAATAGTTAATTTTAATTGTTTTCTAAAAATACTTGTACTTAATTAATATTCATAAATAAATGTTTATTTATAAAAATGTGAAATTCTCACAAGATTAAGACATAAAAATGTGAAATTCTCACAAGATTAAGACATAAAAGATATAATTTAGATATGTTAAAAAGAAAAATAATGGATAAATTAATAGAATGAAAAGCCAATAAAGATAAAAAATCACTTATTATAGAAGGGGCTAGACAAGTAGGTAAAACTTTCATTGTTAATTATTTAGGAGAAAATCACTATAAACAATTTGTTTATATTAATTTTTTTTCTAATCCTCATTATAAAGAAATATTTATTGGTGCTATAGATTCAAAAAACATTATTAATAAATTAATAAGATATTCTGAATTCAAAAATATAAATTTTGATAATGAATGTTTAATATTTTTAGATGAAATTCAAGAATGTCCTGAGGCAATAACAGCTTTAAAATTTTTGACTATAAATAATAAAAAAATTGATGTAATAGCAAGTGGTTCATATTTGGGTTTGAAATTCAATAAAAATAGTAATTTTTCATATCCTGTTGGTTATGTTGAAATTTTAAAATTAAACCCTCTTGATTTTGAGGAATTTTTATGAGCTAATAATGTTAATTTATTAGATATAGAAGAATTAAAAGAATGTTTCAATAATAAAAAGAAAATTGATAATAATTTGCATCAATATATGATTGAAAAATTTAAACAATATATTTTGGTAGGAGGGATGCCTGCAGCTATTAATGAATTTATAAAAGAAGAAAATTATTTCAAAGTAAGAGAAATTCAAAAACAAATTATTGAATATTATTTTAATGAAGCTAATCGCTATGCTAATACAAGTGATAAATTAAAAATAAGAGAATGTTTATTATCAATACCAAATCAATTATCAAAAGAAAATAATAAATTCATGTTTTCTCATCTAAATAATAATGCTAGATCAAAGTGATATATGTCTGCTATTCAATGATTAATAGATTCAAACATTGTAAATATTTGTACAAGAGTATCAAGAGTTGAAAATCCTTTAAATGCTTTTGAAATAAATAATGATTTTAAATTATATATGTCTGATACAGGTCTATTATGTTCAATGATTGATGATTCTATAATAAATTTAATATTGGCTAAAAATGAAAATTTTATTTTTAAAGGCGCATTATATGAAAATATAATAAGTCAAATGCTTATTAGTAATGATTTTAAATTAAGATATTTCAAACCTACTCAATCATTAGAAATAGATTTTATTTTATCATCAAGAAAAGGAAATCCTATTCTATTAGAAGTTAAATCTGGAAATAGTAGATCAAAATCTTTAACAACATTTTTAAATAAAAATAAAGAATATATTGGATTAAAATGTACAAATGAAAATATACATTTTAAAAATAATCGAATATTGAATATTCCATGATATTTACTTTTTATTGTTAATTCAAATCAAGAAATAAAATTTTAGATTAAGATATTTAATTAT
>CASDWL010000015.1 GCA_949284615.1 uncultured Mycoplasma sp. | reverse complement strand
GGAAGGATTTTTTATATAAAAAAATCACAACCCCAACCTTTCATAATTTTATTAAGTGTTGCGATTGTAATTACAATTTGGGAAAAAGCTCAAAATAAGCTTTTTTAATATTTATTACAGTACTAAATTTAGTATTTATTTTATTTTAAAACTTGTTGTTGTACATTAACTTGTTGAGTTGAGTTGAATTTTTCAATAACTTCTGATAATCCACCAACAAAAGCAAATGTTGATTCAGGAATGTGATTAAATTGACCTGAAATAATTGCTTCTACTGAATCTAATGTTTCTTCTAATTTAACAAATTTCCCTGGTGTTCCTGTAAATTTCTCACTAATTGTAAATGGTTGAGTCATAAATCTTCTCAATCTTCTACCTGTTTCTACAATTTGTTTATCTGAGTCTGTTAATGCATCAAAACCTAAAACATTGATAATTTCTTCTAATTTAATTAATTTATTTAGAATTTGTGTTGTATTTCTAGCAATAGTAATATGACGTTTTGATGTAAATTTAATTGATAATAATTTTGAAGAACTTGCTAATGGATCTACAGCAGGATAAATTCCTTGTGCAGCTAGTGCTCTAGATAAAATGATTGTTGAATCAAAGTGAGCAAATGTTGCAACAGGAGCTGGATCTGTAAAGTCATCAGCTGGAATATACATAGCTTGAATAGATGTAATATCACCATCTAATGATGAATTAATACGTTCTTGTAATCTTCCCATTTCTGAAACTAGTGTTGGTTGATATCCAACAGTTGATGGTGTTCTTTCTAAAAGTGTTGAAAGTTCTGATCCTGCTTGCACATAACGGAATACATTATCAATAAACAATAGCACTGATTTACCTAAATTATTTCTAAAGTATTCAGCAACTTTAACCCCTGTAAATCCTGCTCTTAAACGTAATCCAGGAGCTTCATTCATTTGACCAAAAACAAAAGTTGTTTTGTCAATAAATCCTAATTCTTTAGCTTCTTGTCATAATTCATGACCTTCACGAATACGTTCTCCAATCCCTGTAAACACTGATAAACCATCATGATGTTTAATAAAGGTGTTAATCAATTCTTGAACAATAACAGTTTTACCAACTCCGGCTCCACCTAATAGTCCTGTTTTTCCACCTTTTGCAATAGGGATTAATAAATCAATAACTTTAATTCCTGTTTCTAATAATTCAGTTTTAGGAATAATTTTATATCTATCTTTTTGGTTAACTTCAGTTACATATAATGGAGCATAATTTTTTCCATCTAGATCATGACTTGGGTTATCTAAAATTCTTCCAATTGGATCAATAACTCTTCCTAAAATTTTTGGTGAAATTTTAATTGAGTATGGTTGATTTTTTGAACGAACCTCTTGACCAATTGCTAATCCTTCTTCAGGTCCTAAAACAAAGGCTGAAATTAATTTATCGTTAATAATTTCTGAAACTTCAAGAACTCTAACTTGTCCATTTGATAAAGTTGCTTCAAAAGCTGAACCAATAGCAACTTTTTCTGATGCTTGGATAATTTGAATTTTATATACTTGAGATTTTACTTCAGAAATAATCCCTTTAATTACATATCCTTTTTGTTCTAAAGGTTTAACAGGATTTGTTCCTTTAAATTTTTTATTTGCATTTTCTTTTCTTTTTAAGAATTCATCTGAAGATTGAGCTTTAACAATAGCTGCAATTAATTTAGTTTTTTCAGTTCTTTCACTTGAAGGAATATTTAACATATCAGCAATAACATTTAATTGTGCTTCTAGCATTAATGCTAAATCTTCCATTTCATAAACTTTAAATTGTGAATCTTCTTCTGTTGTTTTTGAACTAGATAAAGAATCAATTTCTTCTTTTGTTTCATTTTCAGGTTCTAATTTAATTGTTTTAGTTTTTCCTGATTTAGTTGATTCAACTTTTTTAACTGTTTTTTCTAACAAAATAGTGTTAGTTCCTTTATTTTCATCTAATTTTCTCATTCTTGCAGCTTCTAATTCTTTGGTTTTTATTATTGCAACATCATCAACTTTTGGTTTACCATATTCTTCTTGATTTTCATATATAGTTTTACAAATTAAATATTTATTTTTAATATCAAAAGAAAGGATTTTTTTAATTAAATCTTGTTTGTTTGTAATGTGTGATGTAGTAATTTTTCCTATTTTAGCAGCTTTTTTTAGATTGATGAAATCAAAACCTTCTAAATATTTTCTACGATCTGCAGCTGTTTTATAAATTTCATTAAATTTCATAAGCTATTCCTTTCTCTAGACCTCTTCTTTCATATGCTAGAAGAACTCTACCATCATTTCTAATGTCTTTGAATACTTTAACAAATTCTGGGTTATTTCTCAATCATTTATTTTCTGATAATAAATGGTATTTTACTAATGGTAAAATGATATGTTTCATGTATAATTCAACAACTTCATCATCAATTGATCTTTCATTAACTATTTTAATTAATTTTTGACCTAAAACATCTTTTTCAAAAAATACTTTAATAATATCTCTTAGAACAATTAATAATTCAGTTGATTTTTCCATAGCTTCATTAAAGAATAGAGATAAGAATCCATTTTTTAACATCAAGAATAATAATGAAGTAACTTCTAATGAAACAACTTCATATTCATCTTGTTGAATAATAATTTCAAATGCTTTTCCTTTTGCAATTGTTTCACGATCTTTATCTGAAATATTTGAATTAAATGATGCAAATTTTTTGAAGTTTTCATATTCAGAAACTAAGTTTTTTAATCCTGATGTTGCTTTTTGCATTGATTTAGTTTGAACTTGTGATCCTAAACGAGAAACTGAAATAGAGATTTCAATTGCTGGTCTTCTTCCTTCATTAAAAATATCAGCTGAAGTATATATTTGACCATCTGTAATTGAAATAATGTTTGTTGGAATATATCCTGAAATATCTCCATCTAATGTTTGTGCAATAGGAATCATTGTAATTGATCCACCACCATATTCCGGTTGATATCTTCCACATCTTTCTAACAATCTTGAATGAACATAGAAGATATCTCCAGGGAATGCCTCACGACCTGGCGCTGAACCTGTTGATAATGATAGTTCTCTATATGCATCAGCATGATTTGTTAAATCATCAAATACTACTAAAACATCTTCACCTTGTTCTTGTAAATATTCAGCAACTGAAGCTCCAAAATAAGGTGCCAAGAATTTAGATGCTGCTGAATCATCTGGTGCTGTTGCAACAATAATAGTTTTGTGTAAAACTCCTTTTTTCTCTAAAATATTTCTAATTTCAATTAGTTCTTCACGTTTTTTTCCAATTGCTACATAAATATTCAATACATTTGTTTTTTCTTGTGAAATTAAAGCTGTAATAGCAATTGAAGTTTTACCTGTAACAGCATCACCAACAATTAATTCTTTTTGTCCTCTACCTATTGGTAAAATACCATCAATAGCTGATGTTCCTGTTTGAAGAGGTTGATTAACTTCTTTTCTTGCATATAATGGTTTAGCTTCTGATAAAACAAATTTTTGATCTAAAACTTTAACTACATCAACAGGATTTCCTTCAACTAAAATTTCTGAGTTAACATTAATAATTGCACCAAAAAAATTATTTAACACCGAAACTGAAAATACTTTACCTGTTGCAAATGCTTTTTGACCAACTTTTAATGTTTCTTGTGTATTTTTCCCTACCAATGCTACATAAGCACGATAAAAGTTAGCTTTAATTACAATACCATTAATTCCTTTTCCAAATTTAATTTCTTCAAAGAATTGATAAGAATGTTGACCTTCGACAACAATAATATCATCTTTAATAGAAATTATTGTTAATTCTTTTTCCTTCATAATTTCTTCCTTTCTCCTATTTTCTAATTTCTCAAGCTACCATTTTTTTTAAGATAACCTTTTTAGCTACAGCTTCTGCTTCTTCTTGATGCTTAATTAAGTTAAATATATTATTATTAACTTCATATTTTTTTGCTGTAAAGAAACTTCCTAATTTATAAAAAGCTTTAATTGCTGTTTCATCTCTTGATAATTCCAAATATCCTTCTAATTCTGTAAGATCAATAGATTTTAATTTTGAAAAGTTAACATACACATTTGAAATTAATTCATCTGGTAAAACAACAAAATTTCCATTAATAGAGATTAATTTTTTGTCACCTTCTTTTATGAACATAACTTCTTGTGCTAATAAAAATATTTTTTTCACATCACTTTGTCCATGGTGTACATTCTCTAATTTTTCATTATTTTCTTGTTGATGTAATGAAGATATATCAACAATCAATCCCACAACATCAAACATTACAGCTTGATTTTGTTTTTTATTAAAAATTGTTTGATTAGATCCATGAGTATTGTCTTTACTATTATTTTCAAAGATTTCAATAGGTTGAAAATCTATAGATACTAATGTAATTTTTGAAATATATTCTTTTCCTTCATTGAAAATTTTTTCTAATACTTTGGGGTCAGTAGGAGTTGATAATAATAAATTGTGTTGTTTCATTATCTTGAACCTCCTCTGCTTGTTTTCAATAAAGTTGTATCTTCAGTTTTTTTCTTTCTAATAGATTCCTCAAGAATATCATTTCCTTGACTTCTAACTTTAAATGCTGAATATAGAACAATTGATGATTCAGTTTCTTTTTCTCTACGAACTCTATTAACTAAACGTTGAATAACAATTAATTCATCATGAATCTTGTTTCTTTTTTCATCTAATAATTGAATCTCTAATTTTAATCTTTGAATTCTTTCAACTAATCTAATTTCAAAAATATTTTGTTTAATAATTGCTTTAATTAATTTGTATTTAAAGAAACTAACATTAGGAATAAAAGATAATTTATTAATATCTATATCATGCAAGTTGCTTGCATAAGCAACATTAAGATTTTTCATAGATTCATCAGCATACATTGTTGATGACTTACTTGAATCAGATGTTTGTTTGAAATTTTCTAAAATTGATTTATCAATTTCTTCTTTTTCAAATGGAGCTAATTTTTTTGTAACCAATTCATGATTATCTGTATTTGGTTGAGCAATTATTAATGTTGCATCAGTAAACACATCATTTTTAAATCCAACTTCCACTAATGTTGATACCTTGTTAATAAATTCATCTTGATTTTCATATAATTCATATGGAAAATGCTGAATAATATTTAATTCTAATTTTTGAGCAATCAAATTTACACGATTACCTATTGTTACTACTGAATCTGTTCTTTTTATCTTAGCTTCTAAAATTTCAGCCAATTTTTTGTACATTACTTCAGCATATTCATCATCATCTTTCGCATCTACAAGAAAATAAATTTCTTCTTTATTCTTATGATTTTTTTCTTCAATCTCAATATGAGTTTTTTGACCTTTAAAGAATTTTTGATTAATTTGATCTAAGAAAATACGATTTGAGTATTTAGTTAATTTTAAATTATCAAGAATTTTTTGTTGTTCATTTAAGATTTGCAAAATTCTTAATTTTGATATATCAAGATAAGTTTCAAAAAATTCTAAACTTTTCTCTTTACCTTTTAAGAATTTCATGTTTTTTTGAACATAACTCATCTATGAACCCCCTTTTTGTTTTTGAAAATTTAATAGTTTAGATTTAAACTATTCTTTATTTTTTGGAGATACAGGACTAATAGATGAATTAAATCTTACAGCAGCAGCTTCAGAAATATATAATGAAGTTATACCTGAAACATTTCTAACCATAATAGTTCCTGGGAAAAATTCACATTCATGTCCATTGCTTAATGCATTATCTAATAATCTAATAAATGCTTCAATAACTAAATGGTTTTTTCCTATGTTTTTAACTATTGATTGTCATTCTACAACACCAATAGGAGGAATTAAAGCTGGGTTAGCAATTGTGATAGGGATAATTTTTGATTTATCAAAACGGATAATATCAACAATTAAAACTGAATTCAAAATAACCGGGAATCCAGCACCTATATTATCTTTAACTGTTTCAATGAAATTTTCAATTAATTCTTTTATCTCATTCAACTCAATAACTTCACCATCATATAAATAAAGTTGAGTTTGAAGTGCTAAATCCATAATTTGGAACTTTGTATTTCTTTGTTCAATCTCATTATAGTTTCAAATTGATTTATTTAAAACTAAATTGTAGTTATCATATGAATCAACTGATGATAAAGGTTTAGCATTTAAATCATTGAAATGTTCAGTTAATCCTTCAATTTTTTCTTGTCTTAATCTACTATCATTGTTCACATAATCAATATCTGAATTTTTGATATCAACCATTTCTTGTGTTTGAGATAAAACATCTTCATATGATAATGTACCTGAAAATTTTTTACCTTCTTGTTGAGATTTAGATTGGAAAGAAACATTTGAATTATTTTTTACTAAATCAACATCTACAGACATTGTCTCAGCATTTTTAATATCATGATTATTTTTTTCTTCAATAACATCTGACATTTGAATTGGACCTTCAGGAATAAGCTCAGTATTATTTACAATGATTAATTCTTCATTATTTTGAGCCATTTCTTTTTCTTTACTCATTTGATTCTCCTTTGCAAGTTTAATAAATTCAACATTAAAAATGATTTTCAATGTGATTGTTTGCACTTAAAAGTATTTAACAATTAAAATACATCAAGCACAAAAGCTTTTTAGTTTTGACAATACTCATAACTTACACTAAATTAAGCTTAATTAAAATTTTATATGTCTTTAATGAGAAATTCTCAAAAAAATGGGTTTTTTTAGATAAAAATGATTTTTCAAGTGCTAAAAAATTGATTTTTTTTAAAAAAAAGCCATATTTTACTTAACAAAAAGGGATCGCAAAAAAAGTTTTCCACGTAGTATAAGTGAGACTTTTTTCATTATTTTTTAACAAATTTATCAAATTATTGAAATTGTCAGGTATTAATATTGAAATTTTTAGAAAAAGTTGATGATGCTTTCAGATCGCCTTTATCAATAATCATAGATATATTGATAGTAATAACATCTGAATTTGCTTCATATTCACTTAAAGACTCAATTTCAAAAGAAATTTCTCTTTCTTGGCCATTACTTGTTACATATATGAATGGTTCAGGTGGTAAGAAATCTTGAACATTTCTATTAAATCTTTCAATTATCTTTGTAACACCTAATTCTTTTGCTTCAAAATAACTTATTGCAACTTGAGGAACATAAATAAAAATATTGTCATTTGCTATTTGTACCAAAGGTTCTAATAATGATTGATTATTTGAAACATATGATGATATCTCTGACTCATTAGGTAATGCAAAATCTCATTCTGAAACAATAACAGTATATTCATACGTAAAAGATAAGTTATAAATATTTTTTGCATCTTCTAGAAACTTATTTGGAATAGTAGAAGAATCTATTGAAATAGCCATTATAAAATTAGCATGATGTCTATTCTTATCATAAAATGTAGCATTTTTAATTTCATAAACATAACTCTGCTTATTAAAATAATAATTAGATGGCTGAGTGATTGCTTGAGAAATTTGCCTTACTTCTGACAATGTTTTTCCTCTTCACTCTTTTAATTTATCTGACTCATTTTGATATACTGGTTGTTTTTTATAATTATCATTTTCCAACAATAAAATGAAATCTAAATATTTATCAATCATTTCTTCAGGAACAGATCTAAATCTAATTGATTGTGTGCTGTTGGTAAAAGAAATAGATTTTCCATTTAAATCATTGTATCCATAATCTTCTACATCATTAACCTTAGCACTATCAATTGATAGTGATAGAAAATTAACATATTTAGTAATAGATGCATTATTCTGAATATTAGTTAAGTTAATCAATATAGGAATGGTAATAGAATTTTTATTTGAAGATAAGGTTGGTTTTAAATTATATCCATAAGAATCCTTTGCATCAAAATAAAAAGAGAACATAATTTTGTAATTTTCAAAATCAAAATTACTTTGATTTAAAGCTTCATTAATTGCTTTTGAATTTAATGAAAAATATGTATTGATTAAATTTGGATCATCTAATAATATTCTATATAGTGATTCCGTATTATTTATTGTTGTAACAGATGAAGTAACTAGATCATTGTTAATCTTATTATTAAAACTTGTAGATAAAAAATTATCTAAATATTGCTTTAAAGAATTTATTTCTGTATTGCTAAATGATTGAGTATTAGAACATGAAATTGCAAAACATAAAGGTGTTGTTATGCTAATAGGAAAAAGTGATAATGCAAATAAATGTTTTTTATTTTTCATTATCCACCTCCTGCAAAACAATATATTAAATTATTTTAATATAATTATTTTAAATATGAATGACAAAATAATTAACTTACATTTTTATTCTGAATACAGTTTTTTTGAAAGTCCTACAAAAATTAAAGATTATGTTGAATGAGGTAAGAAAAATAATTTAAGTGCCTTGGTTATCACTGATCACAATAATGTTCATGGTTTTGGTGATTTTAGAAAATATTGTTATTCAAATAATATAAAACCTATTTTTGGAATAGATCTAGATTTTGATAATATCAAATTCATTTTATTAGCAAAAAATAATGATGGATTTTCTGAAATCAAAAAACTAGCTTATGAAAAATCTAAAAATAATAAATTAAAAATTGAAAATATAATTTCCAACAATTTATTTATTATCTTAAATCCTAATTTTTCACAAAAAGATAACATCAAAAAATATTCAAAACTTATCCCTAATTTATATTTCTATAATGAAGAATTAGATGAATCTAATATCTACATAAAAGACAATAGAATTTTGGATAAAAATTTTTATAACTCTTTAAAAATAATAAATGAAATGAAAGAAATAAGATTAGAAACTGATCAAGATTTTGTAATTAATCCTAACGTTGATATAAGAGATGAATTGAAAAAGAATATACTAAATATTGTTGAACAATGTAATGTATCATTTAAAGATAATGTTGATTCATCACTTCCTATTTTTTGCAAAAACCCTTATGAAGAGTTAACAAAACTTATTAAATTAGGAATTAAAAATAGAAAAGATATTTCAAGTTATAGTCAAGAAGTTGTAAATAACAGAATCATATATGAACTTTCTGTTATAAAAAAAATGAATATTGAAAATTACTTTTTAATAATAAGTGATTTAATTAATTGATCAAGAAATAATTCTATATATATAGGTCCAGGGAGAGGATCTATTTCTGGTTCTTTAATTGCTTATCTTATTGGAATAACACAAATCAATCCCTTAGAATACAATCTTTATTTTGAAAGATTTCTAAATGAAGAGAGAATTACTCTTCCTGATATAGATATAGATATTCAAGATGATAAAAGAGATAAAGTAATTGAATATTTAAAAGATAAATATGGAAAAGATAATGTTGCTCAAATTTGTACTTATCAAAGAATTGGTTCTAAACAAGCTTTAAAAGATTGTGGAAGATTTTTAAATATTAATTTTTCTAGAATGAATGAAATTACAAAACTTATTTCAGGATCAGATACTTTACAAGAATCTTATAATACTAATATTAAGTTCAAAGCATTAATTGATTCAGAAGAATTATTGACAAAATTATTTCAATATTCTTTATTAATTGAATCATTACCAAGACAAACAGGGATTCATGCTGCAGGAATTGTCATTGCTAAAGACCCAATAATAAATTGAATTCCCATTATGAATATTGATCAAAATAATGTTACTCAACTTTCAATGGAATATATTGAAGAATGAGGACTATTAAAAATTGATCTTTTAGGTCTTAGAACTTTGACAATTATTAAGGAGATTGAAGAACAGATCAAAGATATTTTTGATCCTAATTTTAATTTTGACAACATTCCATTAAATGATGAAAAAACTAACAAATTATTAACGAGTGCTAAAGTATTAGGAATTTTTCAATTAGAATCTCCTGGAATGATGTCTACTTTAAAAAAAGTGAAAATAAATAATTTTAATGATTTAGTTGATGTAATATCTTTATTTAGACCAGGTCCTTTATCTAATATCAATGAATATATAAAAAACAAAAATGACAAAAACAAACTTGTATCAATAAGCAAAGAATATGATGAAATTATTTCTTTAACTAATGGAATAATAATTTATCAAGAACAAATTATGGAAATTATTCGAAAAATAGCTAAGTTGAGTTTTTCAAAAGCTGATATTTTAAGAAGAGCAATAAGCAAAAAGAAAAAAGAAGATATATTAGAAATGGAAAAATTATTTCTAAAAGGAGCTTTAAAAAACGATTATAAATTAGATGTCGCCACCAAAATTTACAATGAAATTGTAAAATTTGCAGAATATGGATTTAATAAATCTCATGCAGTTGCATATGCAACTTTAAGTTATAGAATGGCTTATATGAAAGCAAGATATCCTCTGTGTTTTTACATAGGAATAATTTCTGTAACACATTCAATGGATTCTATAAATAAAATTGTTTTAGAATCTAAAGAACTTAAATTTAATATTCATTCACCATCAATTAATAAAGTTTCAAGAAAGATTTTTAATGATAGAAAAAACAATATGTATTTACCTTTAACCTTTATAAAAGGTTTAGGTGAAGCTGCAAATCATAAAATTCTCACTGAATTTGAAAATAATGGTAAATTTACTGATTTTTTCAATTTTATAGCCAGAATGAAAACAATTAATATTAATAATTCGGTTATAGATATATTAATTGAATCTAACACTTTGAGAGAATTTGGAAATATGAATACATTAATTAATAATAAAATTAAAGCATTATCTTACGCTTCAATTGCATCTTTTGAAGATTATAATACAAACGAAATTGTTTTAAATAACAACATAAAAAAACCTTTAATAGAAATTTACCCTGAAAATCTAGAATTAGAATCTCGAAATGAAATTAAATACTTAGGAATGGTTTATAACTCTTTTGTAACTTCTAAATATGAAACATTAGATAAATTAATAAATTTGAAACCTGGAATAGAATATAAAATCGCAGTTTTAGTAAGTAACAAAAAAGAAATAATGAATACAAAATTTAAAAAAGTATCATATTTTATTGAAATATCTGATTCTTCCGGAAAAGAAGAAGTTTGATTTACTGAAAAATATAAAAATATTTTTGATGATATCAAAAAAAATACAATAGGTTATGCAACAATTATTAAAAGTAATAAAAATGACAAAATATATACAAACATATATAAATGAGAGGCGATAAAAGAACATGAGTAAAAAAATATTATTAATTGATGCTAACTTACTATTATTTAGGTCTTTTTATGCAGCTCAAGTAATTGTAAAAAATAATGTTGTTAATATGGGTATTCATTTATTTTTTAATTCATTCTTTGAAATTTTAAAAAAGGATAAATATGATTATGTTTATTTTGCTTTTGATGCTATGGGACCTACATGAAGACATAAAGAATATGAAAATTATAAAACAGGAAGGAAAAAGACTCCTGAAGAACTTTACAAACAGAAAGAAATTATTTTTAAAATATTAAATACAATGAAATTGTCTTTTGGGTATTCTTTAGGGGATGAAGCAGATGATTTAATTGCTACTTTGACATCAAAATATAAAAATGACTATGTCATAGAAATATTTTCTGAAGATAAAGATTTATTACAATTAGTT
>CASDWL010000014.1 GCA_949284615.1 uncultured Mycoplasma sp. | reverse complement strand
TGGAAGGATTTTTTATATAAAAAAATCACAACCCCAACCTTTCATAATTTTATTAAGTGTTGCGATTGTAATTACAATTTGGGAAATAGGAAGTTTTTCCTATTTTTTTTATTCAACATTATTTAGCTAACATACATTTAAATGAACTATTTTGATGATCATTTATTTTATTTATAAACTTTGATTGAAAACTTTATAAATTTATAAATTAAAAATTTGTTAAAATATTCTTATCTTATAATCAAAATTTTAATAAATACTTTTTAAATTTAAATTTGTTCTTAGAGAGCTAATTTATATAAAAAAGTATACTAAATTGTATAAAGGAAATTTCATGAATACAAAAATTAAGAAAATTTCAATTGTAGTATATTGTAATGGCAATTTTGAGGAAACTAAGAAAACATTACAATCAATTATTAATCAAGATTTAAATAGTTTTTTTTATGAAGTTTTAATTTTAAATGATAATGCTAATAATATATTTACAGATCGTTTAAATAATTTTATAAAAATTAAAGAATTAGATTGCAAAGTATATTCTTTAGAAGGATATTCAGGATTACCAATGTCTGTTAATTTTTTATTAAAAAATAAGATTATTCAATGTGATTATATGACTATAATAAAATCTGGTGATGTCATTTTCTCATCTTGATTAGATAATTTTGTAAATCAATTATATGAATTAAAGATGGATCTCTATTTATTTGATTTAAAAGATGAATTTATCATCCCTAAAAATAAAATAGAAAACACAGGACAAAAATATATCATTTCTAAATCAAAATTAATTATGCCATTTCTTCCAGGATGAGTAGAGCAAAATAATGCTTTAATTACATATCCTTTATTCTTAGGGAAAATTTGAAAAACAAATAATGTAGCACATATTTTATTAGATGATGACAAAATTCTATATCAAGATATTTTTATGTTTTTCCAAATGGTTTTATTATCAAAAAATATTTGATATACAAAGTCTTTTGCAGGAGTTATAAGAAGACATTCATGATTACCACAACAAATGGATGCTAGAAGAATTGAGTTACTATCATTAACTTTAAATAAAATGATTTCTAGAAATCCTTATGTAAATGGACAAGTATTACAGTTATTGGCTTTAGCATTGGAAAAAACTGCGAAGGAAGATAGAGGTAATTATATATTAACAAATCACAAATATTTGCAAGATAATTATGTGATTTTAAGGTCTTATCATTTATCTAAAAGAAAAATCTTGAAATTAACTAAACCTTTTATAGAACATGGTGAAATTCCTAAAAATGATGAATAATAAACACTAAAAAAAGTAAAAATTAGTAAAATTGATTAGATTTGTTAAAATTAATAAGATAATTAGAATTTAGGAATGGAGGTAAGATAATATGACTAAAAAAAGTAAATTAATTTTAGGATGAAGTATTCCATCAGCTTTAGTAGTAGTTGCAGCTGGAGCTATTTTACCAACTGTTATTGTTTTAGATAGTTCTAAAAGAGAAGTTCTTAATAATTCTAAAAACATTTATCCAACACCTTTTTCTTCAATGTCTAGTTCTGATTTAAGCAATTTAGAATTTAATCCTAGAAATTATGATTTCGATTTCTTTTGATGAAATATTTGTTCAACTCCATTAGTAAATTCTGTTTTTTCTTTTTCTGGTTTAACTTTTGATAAAGAAGATAATGTATGAAAATCCAAAGAAGGTGTAGCTTATTCAATTGATAAAATTGAATTAATTTCATCTACAACAACAAATTATGTATTTACAGTTAGTGTTAAAAAAACTTATAATGGAATAGATATTGTTTATAGAGCTCAATCTGTTACAATACCTAAATCTTCTTTTGCATCATCAACACAGTCTAAACAAAATTTTGTAACTTATTCAGCAAAACTCATTCATGATTTATTTTTAAACAATAATTTACAAGTGATTTCAAATAAAGAAACTGCATCTAATGTTAGCGATTTTAATTCTCCTACAGATATAAATATTAAAAGTGGAACTACTATTTCTACAAGTGCTGAATCAATAAAACGAAATCAATTAGCATCATCTTTTTATAGAAATGAATCATCTAATTTGTATGTAACGAATAATGATACATTTAAATATGATTTTAATCGTAATATATACACAAATTTTGCAATACCTGTATCAGGTAAAATTTGATCTTCATCAGAATATAAAATTGGATCAAATGGTGAGTTAGATTCTAATGATCCAGGACAAATTTATAATTTTTTAGAAAGTGAATATCGTTCAGGACATTTAACATATTTACCTGAATTAACAGCTAAAGAAAAAATGGAAGTACAACAATTAAATAGCAAAGCAACAAGCGATGGCGATATTTCTGCTGAAACTAAAAAAAGAATTCAAAAATTAATTTTTGATCCAACTTATATTCCTTATTCTTATAATGATAATAATGTTAAAATACCATTAAACACTATGCAAGCAATAGCAGTTAAAGTTCAATTAGATGATAATGCTTATACTTGATTAATTACATGAAGCAATTTATTGTCAATTTCACCTAATTTAGTTAATAATGCAGCAGAATTAGATATGATTCCAACACTAAAGAATAATCAAGAATTGACATATCAAGAAATTCAAGAAAGTAAAAATTATATTTATTTTGAACCTACATCAACGCCTATTAATGGTTTAGTATATGAGGTAATTAATGTAACTTTTGATAATGAAGATATTAATAAATTAAATGCCAATGTGACAGTTAGAGTATCACATCCAGAAATTGAAACAACTAAAGAATATACAATTATTGTTTCAAGAGGATTTCAATCAAAAATATATGTAGATTTATACAATCAAGTTAAATCAGTTACATCTAATTTTACAAATATGGATAGTTTAAAACCTACAATAACTATTAAAGAAAATGTTACAAAAGAAGATATTATAAAAAACTATACAAATTTAAATTGATTAAAAAATAATTTAAATTTTGCTTCAGCATCAGGTATTACAGTTCAAGCAGTTTATACAATTAATTGAGCAACATTATCAAATGATTCAGCTAAATTATTAATGTCATTATATATAGCACCACAAACTGATGAAAGTAGTATCATCAAATATAATTTAGTAGAACAAGAAATTTTAGTAGAATTTACATTGCCACAAACTACAACTACTAAACAATCCAAATCTCTTTATAATAATAAATTAGTTTTTTTAGATTCATAAAGTATTAATGTTTGTTAAATTATTAACATCAAATTAAAATTAGATAAAAAAACTAAAAATTATTAAAATAATATATAAGACAAAAGGAGATAATATGGCTATAGAAGCTTTGCAAGAAAAAACTAATGTAGCAAAATCGAGAATAGTTGTATCCAATCAAGAAATAGTTTCTAGAAGATGAAAGTACGATTCTATTTTTAAATTGTTAGCTGGAATTGTTTATGGTTTCTTTTTTGGTATGTTACCAGCAACTTATAATATAGGATTAAAAAGAGATCCATCAAATCCCAACATAGTGGAATTATGTTCTATTATTGGATTGTTAGTTATAGGAATATTTTCACTAACAGTTATTTTTTGATTATTTAGAGGGGATATTAAAAAGAGATATACAACAAGTTATGTAATAACTCATTTTGTTAATTCAATTTTATTGTCTATAGGAATAATAATAGCAACTGTTTTATATCCTAATTACAATGATCCAAATAGATATTTTATATTAGGTGTATCATATGCTGGATGAGGATTAATTATATCTATATATCTTTTAGTTATTTTTAGTATGTATAGAAAACAATTCCCTCTATCATGAGCAAGAATTCCATTTGCTATTGTTTCTTTATTTTTAATGGGGTTAATTGAAGGAGTTCTTTATATTAGTTTTATAGATTTAGGTATATCAAGTTCATCTGAAACTGAAGATTTATTATTTCAATTAATAGCCTTATTATTATTTGTTGTATCAGTATGTGTTTTGGGATTTGGTATTGCTTTTATCAAAAGATATAGAGATGTATTATTAGGAGAAAGAACAGATAATGAAATAGACACTATTCAAGATTGAGAATCAGCAAGAGTATCTTCTATTGTTATTGCTTCTGTTATTGTATTAACATATGCTTTTTCACTAATATGATCAAATATAGGTGTTGTTACAAATTGAATGAATAGATTGTTATCAACTCCGGTTTATATTGAGATAGCATTAGATATTGTGTTATTAATACCATATGTTATTGCGATAACAACAATAAGAATTTATAATTATAAAAAAACAAAAAGAGGATTTAATATTGCCAAAGTATTTAAATCAATTGATAATGGATTAATGTTGGATGTTTTTGGATGAATTATTATTGTAAAACAAACATTATTACAAGGAATGTTATTATCATCAAATAATGTTTTAGGTACATCAAATTCTGATCAAAAAGCTTTAATGTTAATACTATCATTTGGAACTTTAATGTTATTATATGGGTTTTCAATATTAATTCAAGCAAATGTCCCTAATTTAAGAAATACTGCAATTTCAATTTGAACAATAATATTTAACTTGATATTAGTTTTATTTGCAATTTTATTTGCAGGATATTTACAATCATCATCTTTAATTAGTAATTATATGTATATGATGTTTGGATTATTTATGTTGATAGGCCTTTCAATATCATTGATAATAAAAATTTCAATGATTTCAAAAATATTTAAATCTAAATTAACAAGCAAACAAATTATTGATAAAAATTATTTAATTATTGAAGAAACAAACCAAAAAAATTCTTTCATTAATATGGAAAAAAATAATGATGATAATTGAGATGAAGAAATTTTATTAAATAATAGTTCGAATAATGAAGAAGAAGAAATAATTATGCAATCAGAGGATGATCAAATAAATAAATCAGAAAGTGTGGTGAATTAATTATGAAAAAACTAAATAATAATAAAAATAAACTAATCTTGCCATTAATAGCATCTTTATCTGTTTCATCAATTGCATTATTATCAATTGCAAATGTGAATAATAATTCTCAAATTGAATTAGTTAAGTTAGAATCTGCCATTAATAGCAGAAGCATGTCATCTAATACAAGTTCTAAAAATAATTTAATGAGCCCAAATGAATTATTTTATTTATCAACTAAATTAAATGATTCTGTTAATGTTTGAGATGATTCAACTGATTCTAAAAATCAAACAAATTATGATGCATGAAATAATTTTAAAACTCATATATCAAATGTTCAAGGTGATAATCCAACTCAAGCAGAATTAATTACTATTGCAACTCAAGCAGTTAATGTTGAATCAATTAAATCAATTTATAAACAATTTGATGAATTAAAAAAGACTAATCCTTGATTAACAGATACAATAATTCAATCACTAAAAGATGAAGTGAAAGCTCAAACAGGTTTTGTTGAATCAATGAATGAAATAGCAGGAGTTAATGATATTCCTCAAAAATTATTATCTTTATCAGGAATAGAAGAGGGAACTAAAATTGCTTCTATACAACCAGTTTCTACAACAGGTGTAAAGATTACTGATTTAACAACTACAAGTAGCGGTACAAATAATAAATTAAATGGTGTAGCAGGACAAGATTATACTTATTTAGTTAAAATAGCAGAAATAGATCCTAATCAAGAAGGAAATTATGCCTTGACTTTTAATTATAAAAAATCTGCATCTTCTTCAACTATTTCAGGAACATTATTTATTAAAAATGAAAAAGATAGTAGTGGAAATTTACCTTTAGTAACAAATAAAGATAATTTATCAAGCTTAAATTCATCTTTAGATGTATTTGGAAGATGAACTTTAGGAGCTAATGGAACATTAGGTTCAGGTAATTATGATAAGGAATTTGAAAATTTTGTTATTCAAAAAGGTACAAGTGCTAATAATACTGATACAATAGAAGTACTAGTAAGATTAAAAGATGGACAATCAATATCTAATATTCAATGAGGAAATGATGTTACTATTCCAGGTGCTTTAAATTTACAACAAGGAACTAGATTGGGTATTTTGGATGTTCAAGCAGATGAAAATAATACATTTAAGTCAGCTATTTTAGGAACATATAATAAAGGAAATAGCAATGGTAATAATGGTAGTAATGGTGGAATAACAACTAAAGATACTACTACTAATACAGGTGAATATCCTTCAAACGGGAAATTGGTAAGTAATATTAGTGACAGTACAATAATTACTAAAGTAAAATTCTTTTCTGATACATTAACATCTAAGAAAGTTACAACAACAGCTAAAGAAGTTTCAGCTAATAGATCATTAACATTTTGACAATATGGAACTTTAGAATTATCATTACCACTATATTATGCTGTTAATGATGAATCAGATATATCAAATAATACCATTACTTATAATCCTATTTCTATTTATACTAATGGAACACCAACATCAAATCAACAAACTATTTTATTATCATCTTCTGAAACTACTCCAACAACAATATCTCCTAATACATATTCAATGTTTTCAGATTTGAAAAACAAATTACCAAGTACTGTTCAAGATAATTTTGTTCAAGCATCAACTATAACATTAACTTCAAGTTTATATTCGTCAAATAAAGTAACTAAACAAGAATTAAAATTTTATGATAATTTTTATGCAATAGGAAATCGTGATGAAGGTTGAAATTCAATTGATGTATCAAATGATATTAAATTTATTAAAATTCAAGATCCAACTCAAAAAATATTTTTTGAACAACCTTTTGATACAACCACAATAAAAGCTGATCCCACAACAACAACTTCAACAATGAGTGCTCAAGAAACAATAAATGAAAGAACAGCAGTTATTGGTTTTTTAGGTAACATTTATGAACAATTTTCAAAAGCTAATTCAGGAGATTTGAGTGGTGAACAATATAATAACATTCAATTTAGTAGATGATATCCAAAAGGATCAAATAATTCTAATATTGTTTATGAAACTCAAACTTTTAATGGTTCAGCATATCAGTTATATACATTATTAAATAATACTTGAAAAACTATAAGTCCAATTATGGATAAAATGTTTAATATAACAACAATTTTAGATCGTTATGATGTAAGTAAAAGTTCAGCTGCAACTATTGTAAATTCATATATAGCATTTATTTCAGAATTTACAGTAGATTCAAATAAATTAGAATCATTAATTGCTGAAGCAGTATCTGTAGTTAAAGCAGAAAAAACAAATATTACAGAAGAAACAACTTATGATAGTTTATCAAGTGATTTAAAAAAACAATTAGGTCAAATAATGTCTAAAATGATTCAATTACAATTAGACACAATTAGTAATGAATTTCAATTAAGATTAAGTACTCCATTATATGATGCTATTAAATCAGTAGTGACAAATGATACTATAAAATTGAATTACACAATTAATACTGCTTCAAGTTTTTTAGAATCTAAGGAATTAAGTGGTAAAAAATTGATTAAATATAAAGATAATGGATGAGATCAAATTATTTCAAATTCAGAATCAACATTAAGTTCTGCTATTAACAATATGTTGGAAATTTTATATTATAATAATGCAAATACTAGCGGATTAGTAGTTTATTTAGGAAATTCTATTTTTAATACTGGTAATTTAGAATTATTATTTAATTCATATTCTACAGCTTCATTAACATCATTTGTATCAGATACATATGAAACACAGAGTGAAAAAGTTGCATTTTATGGAAAATTATTTTCAATATTTACAAATTACAATATACAAAATGAAGTCCAAGATATGTTGAGAACAGGTTCATCTTCAACAATCAACACTAGTGAAGTGGAAGGTGCATTTAAAGAAATGTTATTGAAATTAACAAATCAAGTATCAAGAATTGAAAGTGTAAAAGATGATACAATAACATCATATTATTTAGATGATATAATATCAGGTGCCAATGCTATAATAAGCTTGAAATGAAAATTAGAACAAATTTCATCATCAGCCTTTTCAGTTAATAAAGCAACAACTAGTCAAAGTGAATTAAATGAAATTCAACAAAATATTCAAAATATTTTGACATCAAATGAACAAATGTCATCATCTGAATTGTCAATTTGATCAAATATTATTTTAGGATCAACTAACTATTCAATATATACTGAGAATTTATCAGGTCGTAATGGAGAAGCTGATTTAATCTCAATGGTTGATAAAATGGTAGAAGATAGTACATTATTGACTTCTAGAGCGCAAGAAACCATGGCTGCAGTTGTTGTATTAGAATATATTATTAAATATTTATGATGACCAATTATTGCATTAATAGGTTTAGGAATTATAATTTCTTCATCAATTGGATTAGCAACTAAAGATAGAAAGATTAAATTGTCAGCTAGACCTGTTGTTAAGTGATTATTAGTAGCAAGTATTGTTTTAGGAGTAGGTGTTCTAGCTATTTCAATAATATTAGGGTTGCCTGTATTAGGATTACCAGCTATTTTATAATAAATGGCATATAGTTATGATTATATAAAATTGCTTCCAAAAGCAATTTCTTTTTTGTAATTACAATCGCAACACTAAGAATTATTATATAGAAAACTAAAAACACATCAGTAATGTGTTGATTTAGTTGA
>CASDWL010000013.1 GCA_949284615.1 uncultured Mycoplasma sp. | reverse complement strand
TTCGCAATGTGAGCACCAAGATTTACTGAAGATTTAATTAAAGAAGGAGAATTACCTTTTTCAATTAAATACAAAGATAGATTAAATCAACATAAACCAAAAATAGGGGTTATTTATTTTTATGTTGTAACATCTCCATTTTTTTTAATATTTACATTAATAGGAGCATTAGCTTATATTGATGACTATGGTGCAATATATGGTGCAAACATGGGAAGTTTATATACATTTGCAGATTTAATGGGAACATGAACAGCTGTTTTTACTTTTGGATTTATTGTTGCTGCTATATATGGAGGAATAAAAAATAGGAAAACTAAAAAAGTTATTACTGATCAAAAATCATATTTTGTACCAATGGCAATTATTTCTTTAATAATTGTGGGATTAGCTTTAGCAATTACTATTCTAATCCCAATAATTGATTTATTATTGATTGCTCAATTAGATAGTTCTATACCTACTTTTACAAACGTTGTTATAAGTAGAGTTACTATATTTATTTGCTTACTATTATATATATTCTTTTCATATGGTATTGTGTTATGTGAAAATAAATATTTAATTAAAAAATATGGATCAATAGAAGAATATGAAAAATGACAAAATAAAAATTTTAATGTTTTTTAATTAAATTTTTTTAGGATGATAAAGTTCAGTAATTTCTTCTAAGTATTCATGTTTTGAAGGGTCTTCAGGATGCAAATATATATTAGGTTCAAAGTGAGAACCTCAACCTGTTTGAAATCTTGCTTCAATAAAAGTTAATATTGCTTTTTGATGTTTTCTTGGGTGAATCATTATAATTCTTTTGGGCTCAAACTGATATTTTCTTAAAAGACAAAAACAATCAACTAACCTCTCAGGGGGAATAATTAAAGTTAAAAATCCTTTTTGTTCTATTATTTTTGAACTTCCTTTAATAACATCTTCTAAAGTTAATGATATTTCATGTGTTGCTTTTAACATTTTCTTTGAAATATTTTTCTTGTATTTTGTTTCCTTTCTGTAAAAAGGTGGATTACACAAAATTAAGTCATATTTTTTTCCAATATTTTTATTATGTTGTTTCCACCACAAGTTGAAATCCTCATTAATAATATTTATTCTATTATTCAAATTATTTAAATTTACATTAAAATTTGCTAATTCACAAGCTTTTTTTTGAATTTCTATTGCATCAATATTGATTAAATCTGAACGTTGAGATAAAAAAATAGATAGAGCACAATTATTTGTGCCAATTTCTAAAACATCTTTTGTTTTTTTATTTAAAGTGGCTAAATTAGCTAACAATATAGTATCAACAGAATAATTAAACATTGTTTTATCTTGATAAATAAATAAATTATTATCATATCCTAATGAATTTTTGATTCAATTTTTTTTAATTTTCATATCTTCATTATATATAAAACATAATGCAAAAGTAAGTGAATGAATTAAATTTTTATATTAAAATATAAAAATATGTCTTATAACAAATCTAATTCAATTAATACTTCTCAATTTATAAAAGTAGACAAACTATGTTTGGATAATGAATTAGATGTTTTTAATAAAGATAAAATTAAAAATTGAAGAGAAATTAAAAGACCATCTATTAATAGAGTGGGTTTAGAAATTATTGGTCATTTTGAACATGATGATATTGATAAAAATATTATTGGATTTGGAACAAAAGAATCTACTTTAATGAGCACAATACCTACAGATGAATTAGAGCAAAATTTAAAAAAAATTTTTGATTACTTACCACCATTAGTCATATGTTCTAGCGGCGTTAGTGATAAAAATAAAAAATTAATTTTAAAATATGCAAATAATACAGAAACACCAATAATTTTTGTCGATTCTAAATTATCTTTTATAACCACAACTGTTGGTATTTATATTGCAGAAAATTTTGCTCCTGAAGCCTTTGTTCATGGATCATTAGTTATTATTAATGGGATTGGTGTGTTAATCATTGGTGATAGTGGTGTTGGAAAATCTGAAGCAGTATTAGAATTAGTTCAAAGAGGACATATGTTTGTCTCTGATGATTCTGTGATTATAAAAAGAATTGGAAATAATTTTATAGGTTTATCTCCTGAAATCACCAAGAACATATTAGAAGCAAGAGGTTTGGGGCTAATTAATATTAAATCAATATATGGTGAAAAGTCTACAAAAGATAAAACAAACATTGATTTAGTTATTGAACTTAAAAAAGATGAAAATATTAATTTTGATCGTTTAGGTAATGAAAATCATTTTTATAATGTATTAAATGGTAAAATTAAAAAGATTTTAATTCCTGTTAAATTAGGAAGAAATACAGCATCATTAATAGAAGTTGCAACTTCTTTATATATATCTAAAAAAGATGGTGTAGATGCCTTTGAACAAATACAAGAAAGGATTAAAAATGAACAATAGTGCTATAAATTTACCATCAATAACACCTGGAACA
>CASDWL010000012.1 GCA_949284615.1 uncultured Mycoplasma sp. | reverse complement strand
TGGAAGGATTTTTTATATAAAAAAATCACAACCCCAACCTTTCATAATTTTATTAAGTGTTGCGATTGTAATTACAATTTGGGAATTCATCAATTGATGAATTATGAATAAAAAATAAAATAATTTCTAATAAAGAAATGTTTTTCGTTTTTGAAGGAAATATAGATAATAATATTTTTAATGAAAATTTAACAATTAGTAATATCATCAAAAATGAAAATGGAAAAGAATTAACTTTCAAGTTAAACTTTTTATTAAAAGAAAAAGTTTTAAGTAAAAATATAACTTTTACAGGATTTAATACCAATTTTAAATTAAGTTTTAAAGAAAATATTCCTAATATCCAAACCACAAATTTTACAGATATATTACCAAATTATATTCAAACTTCTATTAATGATGAAGGTAGTTTATATTACTATAAATTATTGCAAAAAGATATCCAAAATCACTTAAGCGAAATTATAGATGTGAAAGGAAATATAAACATTAATGACTTATTTTCATTAGATTTAATTGCTATAGATTTTATTTCAGAAATTGATGATGAAAATGGAGAAATAAAAATTATTTTAACCATTGTTAAATCATCAAATGATTCAACAGATGAAATTAGTACTCAGATTACCTTAACAAATTTCATGACAGCTTCTCAATATCTAGAAGAAACTATTAACTTCATTAATACTGATTTACATTTATATAATCTAGGATTCACCCAAAATGAATTGCAAGATGAAAATGTTGTTACTAATAAATTAAGAAACTTATTAGATATTAATCAAAATGTTAATTTAAAATTAAATGAATTTAATCAAGATATTGCTGATAAAAAATACTCTTTTTCAATAACTTTATCTTTTCAAAATATTCCTAATATAAATAAGTCATCTAATAATATAGAAATGTCTTATTTATTCATAAACAATCTTTTTCAAGAAATTGTAAATGATACAATAATTGTTCCTGTAAATAATGATGAATATAACTATAAAAATATTACAGCAAAAGATTTTTTAAGATTATATGACGAAAATAATTTCGTTACAAAAAACTACTTTGAAATAAATTATTTAGAACTTCAAAAAAAATACGGTTCTTTTGAAGAATTTTATAATTATACATTTGCAATTAGAGTACAGAAAAATTCATTTGATTTTAAAGATCCTCAAAAATTGACATTAGAAGTAATGATAGATGAATATGGCACAAATAATGAAGAAATAAAAAGCTTTGAATTTACTGATTTTAAAGAAGATGATTCCTTAGTTGGTGAATTGGATAAAGCTGAAATAATAAATCTATCAACACCCACAAATGCAATTGCTTATAAAGGATCATTAGAGAAATTCTTAATAAAAGATATCAAATTAACTACTAGACCTCAATATCAAGAATATGTAGAAAAAATGACATGGGATACATATAAACAAGATTTAATCTATTTATCAAGATTTGAGCTTTATCAAATGTTCAGTGATAATTTTTCTGAAATTAATTATTATGGACTAAATGAAATCCAAGGAAAGCAATTTAATGCTGTTGCCGAAGGAATAATCAAAGAAAGTAAAAATGATATAAATTATTATTTCCAATCTTTCCAAACATTTGAAGATAAAAATATTATTAATGTAAAAACCGGTGACAAAATTAAAATTGAAATAATGTACTTAGGTGATGATTATAAACCTGTTTTTGATTATATAGATGCAGATAATATAAAACCTGGATCAAATCAATATACATGATGATGAAATTTTAGTAATAATTGTAATTCAGAATTAAATGATATTGCTGATCCTTTATATCAAAGCGGATTATTTAGCAATAATTATATAAAAAGAGTTGCAAATGAACCTCAAAGTTTAATTTCTGTAAGAATGACCAAAACAGATGTAGATACAAAAAAAGAAGAAATTATCTTTGAAAATACACCATTTCAATTCAAAATGTGAAGTTTTACATTAAAAAGAAGATGAACATAAAATTACATTATTCCTATTATTTTTAATATTAAAATTACAAACCCAGCAATAAATATAAATGCACCTAATAGTCAGGAAATACGAACAAATCTATTAAGATTTCAATTTTCTCTTCTTCTAATTTTTCTATGAATGCTTCTTATCAAAAACACAAAAAATGGAAAAATAATAGAAAAAGCTAGTAGTGCAATACTTAAAATTACAATAGGATCTGATAAGTTAATATTATCTCAAAAGTTTACAACATCTGCTCTTGCTAAACTTCTCATTGAAATATAATTATTCATAATATAATATTAGTACATTTTCAATTTTTAAATAATATTTTTTACAATTGCATTTTAAATTTATAATTAATATATTATGATGGATTTAAGTACAAAGTATAAAAAAATAATAAATGATTTATTAAAT
>CASDWL010000011.1 GCA_949284615.1 uncultured Mycoplasma sp. | reverse complement strand
TGGAAGGATTTTTTATATAAAAAAATCACAACCCCAACCTTTCATAATTTTATTAAGTGTTGCGATTGTAATTACAATTTGGGAATTGCTTCCAAAAGCAATTTTTTATATTTTTTTCCACGTGGAAAACAGTATTTGATAAAATATATTTATGAGTATTAATATAGATAATTCTAGTACTGATTTAGTATTAAAAAAGCTAAAAGAAATTTCAGATGATCAAACATATAATTCTTTTTATAAAGGTGCCAAAATAGCATTGTCATCTAATGATAAAAAAGTATATTTCATCTTGTCTACATCTAATGATGCAAAGTATATTAAAAAAAATTTCTTTTCAAATATAAATGAAGCGGTTCATTATATTTTTGGAATTAACTCCATTATAATAATTACCTCAAGAGATGAATTTGGAGTTCATATAAAAAATGACAAAATATTTTCTATCCATAAAAATTCAAATTTAAATAAAAATTTCTTGTGACAAGATTATATAGAAGCAGATTTTAATAAAGACATTATTATGTTAGGTAATAAAATGTTATCTATAGAAAACAAAGTTACTTATAATCCAATTTTCATTCATTCATCATCTGGAATGGGTAAAACACATTTTTTACATGCTATAGGAAATGAATTAGTTAAATTAAATAAAAATGTATGTTACATAAATCCTGAACAGTTTATTAAAAAAGTAACTTCTTTTTTAATAAATTCAGATCAAAACAAATTAGCAGAAATAGTAGAGTATTATAAAAATTTTGATGTTTTATTTTTTGATGATATTCAAATATTTGGATCTAAAACAGCGACTTTAAATATCTTGTTTAATATAATCAATTATAATATTGAACAAAATAAACAAATTGTAATTGCTTCTGATAAAAATCCTGAATTATTAGGAGGATTTGAAGAAAGATTTATTACTAGATTTCAAGGCGGTATAACCCAAGAAATATACAGGCCTTCTTTAAAAGATTTGATGAAAATATTTGAATGCAAGTTAATTAAACACGATATAGATCCACAAGATTGAGAATCAGAAGCCATTAAATTTATAGTACGAAATCATGCATCTTCCATTAGAACATTAGAAGGTGCAATTAATAAGATAGAATGAAATAAACAAAAAAATATTCAAAATATTAAATATACATATAATATTGTGTCTCAAATGTTTTCAACTATATCAAAGGAAAACAAATCAATTACACCAGAAAAAATTATTGATATTATTGCAAAATATTATAAATTATCTAAAGCAGAAATTCAAGGAAAATCAAGAAGACAGGAAATTGTTTTAGCTAGGCAAATTTCTATGTGGATGATTAGAAATATTACTAATTTAACTTACAAAGATATAGGAAAATTATTTAAAGATAGAGATCATTCAACTGTTATGGCTTCTATTGATAAAATAGATTATCAATTGAAAATTAATGAAACAGTAAAAGATGCTTTAAAAAACATCAAAATTAAATTAAGTGAAATCTAATTCTTAATATATTTAGCACTTATATGTAAAAGTTGCTAAATTTACATTTTATTTGGTATAATGTTTTGTATCTTCAATAATCAAGGAGGAAAGATATGGATTCAAAAAAAACTAAAGATAAAATAAAAAATAATATTAAAGGTCAAATATATCCTCTCATCCCTACTAGAGACGTGATTGTTTTAGAAGGTTTAACAGATTATGTAGAAGTAGGCCGTGAAAGATCTAAAAAATCTGTTGCAATGGCCAACAAAGCTTTTGGTAAACGTATGGTTTTAATACCTCAAAAAAATCCAGAGCAAAAAGAAATTACTTCAATTGAAGAATTAAATGATTATGGAATTTTAGTAGAAATTTCTAATGTTGATGTAATTGGCAACAACATAAGAATAACTGTAAAAGGGTTAGAAAAAGTTGAAATAATGTCTTTTAATGATGATAGTGAAAAGGGTGATGCTTATATAGCTTCATTCAAAACTATAAAAACATCTAATGTTGCTAAAAAATCAGAAAAATTAGATAAAAATTTATCTACTATATATGATGCAATTTCTCACAAATTCTTTTTGAAAAATTCAAATTTTCAAAAAGTATTTTTCAAAAATTCTCTTCCTCTTCTTTCAGGTAAAGATGATTTATTAAAATTGGAAAATTTAAATCTTATTGTTGCATCTTTTGCAATACCTATGAAATTTGTTTATATTTATTTCAATCAAAAATCTATCACAAGCAAAATAGATGTTTTACTAATGATTATTGATCAAGTAATTATAGGTATAGATGAAGAAAAAGAAGTTGATAAAGAAATAGAATCTGAACTAAAAAAATCTTTAGATAAACAAAACAAAGAATTCATGCTGAGAGAAAGATTAAGAGTGACTAGAAATCTTCTTGGTGAAGATCCCACTGAAGATGACAAAATAGAAAAAATATTAGAAGATAAAAAACTTAGTCAAATCTATCCAGAAGAAGTTAAAATTGCTATTAAAAAAGAAAGATCAAAATTAAAATCTATGATGTCTTCATCTCCTGATGCTAATATTACAAGAAATTACATTGATCTTTTAACTCAATTACCATGAAGAAAAACTTCAATTGAAGAATTAGATATCAAAAAAGTTAAAAAAATTCTTAACGATCAACATTATGGATTAAAAGATGTTAAAGAAAGAATTATTGAATTTGTTGCTGTAATGATTAACAATCAAAGAGTCCATCCTGATGCTTATAAAAATAATAGATTAACAGATTCTCCTAATACTGAAATAAATGAAAACTTATTTGTTAAAGAATTAGGTCAAAACAAAGTTCAAGAAAATTCTTCTCCTATTATTACTTTATTAGGTCCTCCAGGAGTTGGGAAAACATCTATTGCAAAATCATTAGCTGAAGCAATTGGGAGAAAATTTGTAAAAATATCTTTAGGTGGAGTTAATGATGAAGCAGAGATTAGAGGTCATAGAAAAACCTATGTTGGAGCTATGCCAGGAAAAATCATTAATGCAATTAAAAAAGCTGGTGTTTCTAATCCTGTTATTTTACTTGATGAAATCGATAAATTGGGATCATCAAGCACAAAAGGAGATCCATCTTCAGCTTTATTAGAAGTTTTAGATCCAGAGCAAAATTCAAATTTTCAAGATCATTTTTTAGAAATAGAATATGACTTATCAAAAGTGTTATTTATAGCAACAGCAAATTATTATGAAGATATTCCTGCTCCTTTAATGGATAGAATTGAGTTAATAGAACTATCTTCATATACATTATTTGAAAAAATTAATATAGCCAAAAAATATTTAGTTGCTAAAGTAATTAAACAAAATGGTTTAACTAAGAATCAATTTAAAATTAGTGATAAGGAAATAGAATTTATCATAAAACATTACACCATGGAAGCTGGAGTAAGAAATTTACAAAGAGTTTTAGATAAGATTGCAAGAAAAATTGCTCTTGGTATTATTGAAGAAGAAATTAAAGATGAATTTGTTATTACTCTCTCAATTATTAAAAAATTTTTAGGAGTAGAAAAATTCTCTGATGAAGATAAAGATGATAAACCAAGAATTGGTGTTGTAAATGGATTGGCCTATACAGCATATGGAGGATCTACATTACCAATAGAAGTAACCACATATCCTGGTAAGGGCGAAGTCAAATTAACAGGACAATTAAAAGATGTTATGCAAGAATCAGCTTCAGTCGCTTTAGGTTATGTAAGATCTAATGCCAAATTATTTAATATTGATTTTAATTTTGAAGAATCAACTATTCAAATTCATGTTCCTGAAGGTGCAGTTCCAAAAGATGGTCCTTCAGCAGGAGTTACTTTTACTACTGCTATAATATCTGCTTTAACAAAAAAACCTGTTTATCATAAAATAGGTATGACAGGAGAAATAACATTAAGAGGTAAAGTTTTACCAATAGGTGGATTAAAAGAAAAATCTTTAGCAGCTTTAAGACTAGGAATAAAAACAATTTTTATACCAAAAGAAAATGAAAAGAATTTAGAAGAAGTTGCTGATGAAGTGAAAAAATCTATTAAATTTATTCCTGTTCAAAATTACATGGAAATATATAATGAAATATTTAATTAGTGATTATGAAATATTTAGATCTTTTGATTAAATGAATTAAAGAAGAAACTATTAAAGCAAAAGCAGATGGAGTTATTGTTGGAATTAGTGGAGGTATTGATTCAGCTTTAGTAGCATATTTAGCTAAACAAGCTTTTCCCAATTCTTCATTAGGAGTTTTGATGCCAATTAATAAAGAAAGAGATTTTGATTTAAAAGATGGCTTAGAATTAGTTAATAAGATTAATTTAAATCATAAAATTATTGATTTATATGATGAATATCAATCTATGACAAAGAAAATCAAATGTAATCAAGATCTTACTAAAGGTAATTTGCAATCAAGATTAAGAATGACTACATTATATGCATTAGCTCAAGAGAATAATTACCTAGTTTTAGGTACAGATAATAAAGCAGAATATTATCTAGGTTATTTTACAAAATGAGGCGATGGTGGATGTGATTTACTACCTATAGTTCATTTATATAAATCTGAAGTTTATAAATATGCAAAAGAAGTAGGAGTTCCTGAATCTATATTAAATAAAGCTCCATCTGCAGGATTTTGAAAAGAACAAAAAGATGAAAGTGACCTAGGTTTTTCATATGAAACATATGAAATGTATGATAAGAACAAACTTTTAGATAAAGATTTGATAAACAAAATTGAATCTCAAATTCAAAAAACTAACCATAAAAGATTACCTATTCCAAAACCACCAATGAAGGGAGAAAATTATGACTAAAGTATTATTTATTCAATCATATTTATCAAAGGATTTTTCTGTTAGCGAATACGCATCAGAAAAATTTATTAATGAGTATAAAAAAATGCACCCTGAAGATAAAATTACTATATTAGATTTAAATAAAGAAGAAAAATTACAAACTGTTCTATCTTTAAATAATTTCAATTCATTTTGAAATGAAGATAGTCAAAGATATATTGATTTAATTAATGAAGCTGACAAAATTATTATAAGTACAGGAATGATTAATTTTACAATATCACCTTTATTAAAAAATTTTTTAGATAACATTTTGGTTGCAAATAAAACATTCAAATATAAATATGAAGAAAAAAATAAAAGCATCGGGTTGGTAGATTCTAATAAAAAAGTATTATTAATTATGGCTCAAGGATCTTATAAAAATTGATATGAATTTTCAGCATTTGATGATTATTTAATCAATGTTTTAAAGTTTATAGGATTAACTAATATTAATTTATTATTATTTGATGGTACTAAAACTCATGACCAAAATAGCATGTCAACTGAAGAAAAATTCAAATTAAAAGAAAATGAATTTAATAAATTATTAAAAGAATTTTAAAATATAATAAAAGTATGTCAAAAAATAACCACATTAAAAATTTTAAAATAAATAAAGGTTTATATTTAATTGATATTGATAAATATATAAATAAAAGTAAAAAATTTCTTTGAGAAAAAAAACAGAAAAACATGTTTTTTACATGAGTATTTACTTTTTTAGCTATTATGACAATTATTTTGTGTCTTAATGTAGCAATTTTGTTAGGACAAATTATTGATAAAGCTAAAATTGTTGATTTTTATACATCTATCTCAACAGTAGGTAGTGGAGAAAGAAATTGGTCAATGGAATTAGTGTATACTATTTTTGATATTCTAATATCTTTAGTAGTAGTAGTTAATTTAGTTTTATCTATCATTAAATGTATCAATTTAAAATCTTTAAAGTTTATTTCTTTTTTATCCACTATATTTGTATTCATAAAAATGTTTTATGGATTTATTGGCTTAATTGGTTTTATTATTAATGGGTCAATAAACAATTCTGTTTTAATTAAACAATTTGAGACATCATGGACTTATATTTTAGCTTTTATAATGCCATTTTTATATGTTCTTATTTGATTTTTTGTTTCCAGAAATGTGAGTTTGATTAGAAATATTTTTATAAGAGTAGAAACAAAAGAGATTTTCTTACAACAACAAAAAGATGGAAACAATAATAATCCATTCGCTTCTAATAACTTTTTTGAAGCAGATAATAATAATGAAACTAAAACAAATGTTGATGTAAAAGAGAATAATCCATTTTATAAAAGATTGAAAAATTTATCTAAAGAACAAATTCATGAAATGGCACAAGCGTTATCTATATCTGGTTATGAAACAATGACTGAAAAAGAAATTATAGATATTATTTATGAAATTAAAAGTTCTCAAGAGAAAACATCAAAAGAATTTGAAGTAGAATCAGAATCTGACAAAGATAAAAAATAAAGAAACTAAAAATAAAAAGTTAAATTTGTTTTATAATTTTAAATACAAATCTTAATATAAAAGAAAATAAATTTCAATATTATAAAAATATAATTATTTGAGAAATGGAGATATTATATGGCTATAGTTCCAAAGAGAAAGACCTCTAAAAGAAGAAAAAGAGCAAGAAGAACTCATGACTCATTAACTTTACAAAACTTAGTAGTATGTAAAAATTGTTCTGAAAAAATTGAACAGCATAGAGTATGTAAATTTTGTGGATTTTATAAAGGTAAAAAAGTTCAAGGTTTTAAAGCTAAAAATGATAAATAATATCATTTAATATTTCATATGAAAATCAATTTTTCATATTTTTAATAGATTAAATAAATCTTTTTGATTTATTTTTTTCTTATCTTTAACTTCTATTTCAGTAATTCCTTTATCTTCATTATTCATGCTTTTTATGATATTATTTTGGCCTCCTAATAATTCCTGGATTTTTAATCAAAAATCTGAATCATTTTGGAAGTTATAATATATTTCTATATTCACACTACAATTATTTTCATTTATTTTTTTAGAGAATTTATTTTTACCATTAACAATTTTTATAAAACATTTTTCAAAAATAGTTGTTGTTGCATAAATATCAATTTGATCTATATTTTTGTATTTTTCTTTAATTTTTGTATTAAATGCTCCTACAACAATTCCGAATGGTATAGCAAATGCTATTGATCCTAAAATTCCTAATACAACACTTAAAAATCTTCCTTCAGGAGTGATACAAACAACATCACCAAATCCAACAGTGGCAACAGTTATAAATGAATAATATAAAGCATCACTATAATTATTGATTTGTGTATTACTTGTATATTCAATTGAATAAATAATAAGAGCAAAAATAAATATCAAGGAAAAAATTACCAACAATAAATTTAATACAATAGCTCTATTTCTAATAAAAATTTCTGTAAGTATTTTAAATGAAGGAATAATATTTAAAAGTAAGATAAATCTAAAAATTTTTAAAATAGATAAAGCTTTTACAGTTTTTAATAATTGAACATCATTAGGGGCAAATGAAACCAAACAAAACAATATAGCTGATGCAATTGATGCTAACATCATGATACTACTACTAGTAAATATAAAAAAGAATAAAGGATTGATTGAATTTCTTTTTATTCTAATTGGATATGTTACTCATCTAAATAAGTAATCAATAGAAAGAAAAACCAATACTATTATATTTAATGATGCCATAATCGAACTAGACATAATTGAATCTTCATCAACATCTGAAATATAAAATAATGGAATAAATGAAATCAATATTGTAGTAAAAATTATAAATAGATACAATCAATTAAATATAGTAGCTTTTTTTCATTTTGTATGATCAAGTTCTTGATAATCACTTCTACTAGTACATATGAAATTAAGAAATTTCATTTTTTCACTTTTCATTATTGATTCATTGATAGACATATTTATATTATATATTGAATTATGATATAATGTAAATAGTACATTTTTGTGTTTGTATATTGACTTATGGATAGGAATTCATGCAATATAAAAACCAAATTGAAAAACTTGATTGCGGTATTTTTGTAGTACAAACATTATATAAATATTTTTATGATAAATGATTAACTAACACTACAATAAAAAAAGAAGCTATCTACGATTCGAATGGAATTTCTTTAATAAATTTACAATATTTATTAAAGAAATTTAATATTGATGCAAAAGCATTAAAAGGTGATTTTAATTCTTTAGAGAAATTAAAATTCAAAAAACCATTAATATCTATTATAAAAAATGATAATTACCTTCACTATATAATTATTGAAAAAATAACAAATAAAAATAATGTCATATATTATGATCCTGTATATGGAAAAAAGAAAATTCCATTAAGTGATTTTAGAAAAATTTTTGTGAATATTATAATTACTTGTAAGCCTATTAAAAATCCTAAAATTTTATTTGATCATAATAAATTATTACTTATAGATAATCAATACAAAAAAGAGAAAATATTATTAATTTTAATTTCTTTATTTTCATTTGTTTTATCAATTATAGGATCATATTACATAAAAATTATTTTTGAATATTTTGCAATATTTAATAATTTCTCTTTATTATTCAGTATCACTTGTAATTTTTTATTTCTATTTATTATAAAAAGTTTATTAACATCTTTTGTTTCTTATATAACAAGTAATATAGAAATAAAATATAGGCAATTTTATATTAAAAAATACTTAGATAAATTAGA
>CASDWL010000010.1 GCA_949284615.1 uncultured Mycoplasma sp. | reverse complement strand
TAGAATTAATCAAATTAGAAGCAATAAAGGTAGAAATATAAAGGTGGTAAATATGAAGAAAAAACATTTATTAAAATGATCTAGTGTTATGTCTTTACCTTTAGTGTCTTTAGTAGCTATTTCTTGTTCTGATAATCAAAATATACCGCCTGCTAATTATGAAATGATAAATGTAGAAACAAAAGGCTTAGCATTTAATTCAAAAGGTATAATTACTAAATTTTATAATTATGGAGGTAGCACAGACATTAATTTAGAAATTCCTGAATATTTAACAAATAATCGTATATTAACATCTGAATATTATGGATATAAACAAAGAATAACTTCAATAGGTAATATGATTTTTAGTGCTAATAAATATTCTTCAAATGAATTTGGTAATCCTTATGCACAATATTTAAATAGTATCAAATTACCTAATTCTATTGAAACTATAGGTATAGAATCTTTTTATGGAACTCCAATAACTGAAATTATTATTCCTGATTCTGTAGTAAAAATTGGTAGTGGTGCATTTGAAAATTGCATTAATTTAGTTAGTGTTAAATTATCTAAAAATACTAAAATTATTGGAGCCGGAGCTTTTTCTGGAACTTCTATAACAAGTATAGAAATTCCAGATTCTGTAAGCTTTATTGAAGCTAATGCTTTTTATAATACAAAATTGAATGGTTTGCTTGTTATTCCAGATTCTGTAGGTTCTATTTATTCAGGAGCATTTCAAGGTACTCAAATTACAGAAGTATCTATACCAAAAGATTGTGGTTATGATATTAGCGCTTTTCCTTCAGGATGTAACATAATTGAAAGAAAATAATATTTAATATGCACACTATTCAAATAAATCACAATCCTATTTTTCATTTATACTATCACAACCCAAACAAATCAATTACAAATATTGAAACAGATAACTCAACCAATAATACCAAAATTAAAATTAAAGATGGTATTTATGAAGCATTAAATGCTTACAATAATAATATTTTGAATTTAACTGATGTTGAATATCAAACATATTCTAAATATGTAAATGATTATGCAACTAATAATAATGTTATTAGCACAAATGATATTCTTGTTCTAAAGGAATATGACCAGGATAATGATTTGGTAAAATATGAAGAGCAAAAATAATAAAAGTTAAAACTGTTAACAAGGATGTATTAAAATTGATAACTAAATAAAATTTGAAATACTTAAATAAGTATATTTAATTATTTTTTTTATATCTATTACATCTTATATGAACTGCATGCATATTTTGAATAGAATTATTCCCTCCTCTACTTAAAGGGATTTTGTGATCAATATTTCAAGAATATCAGCTATTCCTTTGACTTTCAACAGATTCATGAGATCCTTTTAAAATAGTTATTCCACATATACCACATAATCTATGATTATTGATATTACAATCTTGAGATCCACATCTACAGTATGGAGCTCTATTTCATATCATCTGAATTTTGTTATTTAATTTCATTTTTTCCTCTTAAAAATTTATTATATAAATCTAAAAAATCACTTAATTTATTTTTCTTTAAAAAATCAAGATTTTTTTCAAATAAAAATAAATTATTTTTGTTAAATCTTTCACAAAGTTTTTTTATACAAATATTAGAGTGTTTGTATTTCTCGCCAATAATTTTTTTTAATTCCTTTTCAATTTCTTTTTTAGTTCATTTTATTTTTTTAATTTCTTTAAAAAGAGATAATAAAACAATTTCAAACAAAGGTTTATTAATAATTAAATTAGCTGATTTACTTGTTACATCTTTTTCTATTCATTGTACTTTTTTTAAATTTTTATTATCATCATCTATAATTACATAAGTTTCACAGCATTGCAAATTAGTTTTAATTTTTTCTTTTTTATATCCTCCATCAAATGTTTTTGTATGATTTATACATATTTTTGAAAATTTACTTTTTAAAATTTCATTTTTTAAATATTTAATAAATGATTCTTCTGTTTCTCCTTCACATATCAAAGAAATAGTGGTAATAATTTTTTTATTTTTTCTTTCCATTTATTCACTCCAATGAATAATCAATATATGGATCATAACCTAATTTACCTTCCATGTATAATTTAGAGAAAGAATTTGTTTTTCTTATTTGCAAATCAAAATCAGCTAAACTTACAATATTAGAAAAATAAGACTCATTTATGGCTGCAAAATAAATTTCATCTTTTCTAAATAATTTATTTGTTAAAGTTCCCATATCATGAGATGTATATATTAATTGAGATGAATTATTTTTTTTATTGCTAACAAAAATTTTGATTATATATTCCAATAATTTTGTATGTAATGAAGAATCTAATTCATCAATTATAAAAATAGAATTATTATGCATTTCTTTTAAAATGATAGTTATAATATCAATTAATTTTATTGTTCCTTTTGATTCAAAAAATAAAGGTATTTTTATTTCATGTTTAAAATTATCATTTTTTATTACTTCAACTTTATAATCAAAATTATTTAATTTAGTAAATAGAATATCTTTAATATTAATATCCAATTCCTTAAATATTGTTAAATATGTATCTTTATTTCTTTGAATAAATTCAAAATCTAATGTTGTTTGCAAAGGAAAAATTGGATTATTAAAAATATTTAAATACTGAGGTTTTGTTCCTTCAAAAAAAAATATATTTTTGAATTCTTTTATGATAAAACTAATATCGT
>CASDWL010000009.1 GCA_949284615.1 uncultured Mycoplasma sp. | reverse complement strand
TTTTCTTATATTCTTAGCTTTTCAAATATATAAAATTACATTATTTTTATCTTTGAATCAATAAACACCACAACTCGTAGATACTGTTTTTGTATCAATATTAAGTTTATTATTTTTCATATCTTAATTGATCAATTTCATTGATAATAATATCTTTTGTAATATATTCATACATAATTGATCTAATCTCAGAATTTTTAATAAAAATATGTGTAGGAACTCTTTCTACTTTATATTTTGATTCTTTTCTAAAAATATTAGCTTCTTCAGCATCAACTTGAATAAAAGATATATTATCTTGATTAGAATATTCTTCAGAAACTGATTCACATATCGGCATCATCATATGACAATCACCACATCAATTTGTAGTGAAAAGTAAATAAATTATTTTATTTGGATTATTTTTTATGAACTCTTCAGCTTCTCTGAATTTTAAAATTTTAAACATTTATTCTTCCTCATCTTCATCATTTTTAAATAAAACATCTTCTTCTAAATCTGTTTCATTTGTTGTGATATCTTCATAAAGAGATTCATTTATTTTAGATGTACTTTCAGTTTCTATTTCATTCGTAATTTCATCAGTTACATCATTAGTTATTTCATTAGTTATCTTTTGTGTGTCTTCATTAATTATTTCGTTTGTATTATTTAAATCTAACGGTTTTGTTGAAAATAAAACATCATCATTACTTTTATTAACTTCATTTGTTAAATCACTAGCAAATTGAATTGTTTTTTCGACTGTAGGATCATTTTGGAAAACAATTGTTTTACTATCATATTGTTCATCATCATTAATATTGTTATCAATATTATTAATGTTTTTAACATTATTAATATTAAAATCAATATCATTACTTGAGGTATTTGATAAATCAACATTTTTAGTATTCATAGAAATACCATTATCATCAAAATTCATAAAATCTGTTGATGTTTTAAAAATATCTAATTCAAAATCAAATGTTTTATTATCATCCTCTGGATTTGATTGGATTTGATTATCAACTACATCTAATTTGAATTCTTTTGTATTATTCTTTTCTAAATTTAATTGCAATGTTTTAGATTCAATAAAATCTTGTTTGTTATTCTCAGTATCTTCTGTAAATGGATTATCAATTGGAAACATTAAATCCGAATTTGTTATTGTAATTGTCGAAGTTTTAGCATCCACATTTGTAGTAATTTCATTTTCAGGTTTATTTACAATTGCAGAATGATCTTCAAAAGATAAATCCATTACTTTGGTTTTATAATCTTCAAATTCTTCTTTTGTAACAATTTCTCTTTTATTTGCTTTTCCTAAAACTTGATATCTAATTTTCTTAATTATTGGTCCATATAACATATAAATAATAAAATAGGCAATTAATAATAATCCAAGAATTATAGACACAATGTATCCTGATCAAATTGTGATTAATGACATAAATAAAGAAACTATTATTCCTTGATTAAAAATTCCTGGTAGAGCTGGATTTCCTGAAGCTCCATCATTATTTGAGAAATTATTTCATCATGATCCAAAGAAATTACCAAAAGCTCTATCAGCCGGAAAGACTAATCCATCTATAACTCATTGTCTAATAGATTCAGCTACTAATGCTATTCCTATAGCTAAAATTAAATAAGATAATCAAGAAAAATGTAATTTTTTACTAAATTTAACTGCAATAAATTTTTCAAATCAAATATTTATTTGAAAAATTTGTGATAAACCATAAAGTAACATTCCAGCATAAATAAAATATGAATAGTATCCAAATAACATCCCTAAAGTATATGAATTAATTGTTGCAAATCCTGGTATTGGAACAATTGAAAAAATAATTAAAAAAACTGTAATGGCAACTAAAATAATTCCTAAAAATTGTTTAGATTGAAATATTTGATATTGCTTTCTATTTTTAAAAGATGTTTTGATTTTATTTTTAGCAAAATCAAATTTTTCTTTTACTAATTGTGAAAAATTTTTATCATTATTTGTCATCATAATATAGATTTAATTATAAACAAAATATATTATTTAGTAATAAAATAAAGTTGATTAAGCTTAATAGTAAAAAGAAAAGGTTTATATGAAATTATTAGTTTTAATTATTGATAAATATCAAGAAATCGAAGTATATGGTTTTTTGGGTGCTTTAAATAGGTCACAAAAAATAGAAAAAATTACTTATTGAAATCCTGATGGTCTTGTTAAAGTTCAAGGTTCTAACAAAATAGGTTTTATTGAAACAATAATAGAAGATATTAATGTTGATGATTATGATGCTATATTTGTTCCAGGTGGTGCAGCATGTATTAGTTTAAGAAAAAATATTAAAGCATTAAATATTATTAAAGAATTTATTTCCTTAGATAAATGAGTATTTGCTATTTGTGATGGACCTAATGCTTTATATGAAAATAATATTTTAAATTCTAAATCTTATTCTTCATTTCCAATTGAAAACATTTCTAAGATAAGTGGAAATAAAAGAAGTAAAGAATACATTACTGTTGATGGAAAATACATTACAGGAAAATGTCCTTCTGCTGCTATTGATTTAGGAATTAAAGTTATTGAAATATTATATGGAAAAGATTTAGCAAGAAAAGCTCATTATGGTTTATATGGTTTAGAAGAAAATTAATAAAAAAATGGGGTAGATAACGGGGATCGAACCCGCACATGTCGGAGCCACAACCCGATGCGTTAGCCATTTCGCCATATCTACCACA
>CASDWL010000008.1 GCA_949284615.1 uncultured Mycoplasma sp. | reverse complement strand
TAAAAAAATCACAACCCCAACCTTTCATAATTTTATTAAGTGTTGCGATTGTAATTACAATTTGGGAAAATAAATATTTTTATATATTTTCAATTATTTGATTTATTGGTAACAAGAGCAAAATCTATTATTTTTCATAAAAATAATTAAATGTGGATAACAATAATAATATAGGTATTTTTGATATAAATTTTAAGTAAATAATGTGGAAAAAACATGTAGATAAGTGTTGAAAAACAGCTTTTTTAATGTCTTTTTTATAAGTAAAAAATCTAATTGGTAAAATAAGCATATACAACCTGAAAGTAAGTTGATTTATTGTAAATAAAGGAGCTATTATGAGTAAAATAGTGTTTTTAGTTGAATCTCTTAATAAGATCACTAATGAAGACTATAAAAACTTAAGAACTCTATATTTACCAATAATTGGATCATCTAGTGCTATTATTTATGAAACATTAGCAGATTTAGCTCTAACTAATGAAGGTCAATTATTTGAACTAAACATTTTTTTTCAAAAAACAGGTCTAGATGCTAATACATTTCAAAATAATTTAGATAAATTAGAAGCAGTAGGTTTAATTAATACATTAGAAAAAAAAGAAGATAAAATAAAAATATTTTCTCTTTTAAAACCTAATGATATTTATTTATTTGAAAAAAATCCAGTATTAAAAAATCATTTAATAAAAATAATTGGTTATGATGAATATGATAATATCTATCAATTAAATAAAAAAGTTAATTTGAATAAAGTTAATTATGTTAATGTATCCAAAAAATATCAAGATGTATTTCCAGATTTTTTTAATGATAGTCTTGATGAAAATGAAATTATGTATGACACATTAGAATTAAATATAAAAACATATCAAAACCATGAAGATAATGTTTTAAAATTACATGCCACAGATTTTATTAAATATATTACAAAAAGAAATCCTACAACTTATGATATTCAATTAGTTAATTCTTTATTAAAATTAGGTTTTATAGATTGCTCTATAAATTTATTTATAGATTTTTCTATTTTAATTAATAAGCAAATTAGTCATGCTTATATTTTAAAAATAGCTAATGATTTTTCAAAACGATCAATTAATTCATTTAATGAGATTAGAATAGAATTGCAAAATGTGATTGCATATAAAAATAAAAATGTTAAATATTCTAATCAATCATTTTTTAAAGAGTGATCTATTGATAAAAAAATATTAATAGAAAATAAAAATGATTACCAACAATCATCTAATAATCTAGATGAGATTTTTACAGATGAAGATATTAAAGGAATGTTTTAATGGAATTAGATTTTTTAAAAGAAATTGTTGAAAATGATCTTATAAAGAAAATAATAAAAGAGTTAGATTTAAATGAAGATCAAATTTTTTCTGCTTTTCCTTATTTTCTTAATATTATTGAAGAAAATAAAAATATAGACAAATATGAATATATTACCAAAATAAAAATTTATGATGATAAAAATGTTGTTGGAATATCTGTTATAAATAATCAAGCAAGTATAGAAATGAAAAGCAAAAGGTTAAATTGATTGCATCATTTATCCAACATGAATTACAAATTAAAATGAGCAAATCCTAAAGAAGTAGATAAAAATTCATTTGATGAAAATATTTTTTATTGAGAAAATAAAAAAATAAAAAATATTAATAGAAAAGATGTTGCTATATGAACAGTTTCTTTTACTAAAAAATTTATAAACAAAGAATATCATAAGGGAATTTATATTCATGGACCTTTTAATACAGGTAAAACATTTTTTTTAAATTCTTTGGCTAATTATGCCATTAAAAATAATAGGAGCATCATTTTTTTAACTTCATTCGATTTATTAGATTTTTTATTAAAAAATATTGAAAAAAATAATGATTTAAACTATGAAGTTATAAATAAAATGAAAGAAGTGGATTTATTATTAATAGATGATATTGGGCAAGAAAAAATGAATAATTGATTTTTATCAATTCTTTATCAAGTTCTTGATTATCGTTTAAAAAATAAGAAGATTTGTTGTTTCACTTCTAATTTGTCAATAGGAGAATTAAAGAAACACTGATTTAAATCTAAAGATATTGAAAAAATCAAAATAGAAAAAACAATTAATAAAATTATTGATTTAACTGAAGAAATAAATTTTGATCTTAAATAATATTATTTTCATGAACTTATAATTTAGTTATATTATAATAATTTTACAAATTATTATCTTTAACCATTAAGGAGAAAATGTGATTGAAGTTAGAAATCTTTCTAAAATTTTTATTGATAAAAAACTTTTTCAAGATGTTAATTTAAAATTTATAGAAGGTAATACCTATGGTATTATTGGTGCTAATGGTGCAGGTAAATCAACTTTTCTAAAAATTTTATCAGGAGAGATAGAACCTACATCAGGAGAAGTTTATGTGGATAAAAATCAAAGAATATCTACATTAGAACAAGATCATTTTAAATATAATGATTTTAATGTTACTGATCTTGTTATTAAAGGGAATGAAGTATTAAGTAAAATAAAAGAAGAAAAAGATGCTATATATATGAATCCTAATTCAGATGAAAAAGATTATTCTAGAGCTGCAGAATTAGAAGAGTTATTTGGTCAAATGGGTGGATGGAATGCAGAAAATGATGCTCATATTCTTTTAGGTGGATTAGGCATTGAAGAATCTAAATTTAATTATTTAATGAAAGATTTAAAGTCAACAGAAAAAGTTAAAGTTCTTCTAGCAAAGGCTTTATTTGGTAATCCAGATATATTAATAATGGATGAACCAACAAACCATTTAGATTTAAAATCAATAAAATGATTAATTAATTTTATTAATGATTATGAAAAAATTGTTATTGTTGTATCCCATGATAGTGATTTTTTAGATGAAGTATGTACAAATATTGTAGATATTGATTTTGGTAAAGCTAAAATGTTTACTGGAAATTATAGTTTTTGAAAAGAATCGTCTCAATTAATGGCTGAATTGCAAAAACAATCAAATCTAAAAAAACAAGAACAAATTGAAAAACTTCAAAGTTTTATTGCCCGTTTTTCAGCCAATGCTTCAAAATCTAAACAAGCCACATCAAGAAAAAAAGCTTTAGAAAAAATAACTTTAGATGAAATTGTTCCTTCTACAAGAAAATACCCATTTATTAGATTTGAAATTAATAGAAATCCTGGAAAACAAATTTTAGAAGTAAATAAATTAGGTTATAAAGATAATGATGGAAATTATTTATTTAATAATATTTCATTTCATTTGAAACCAGGAGATAAATTAGCTGTTATAGGTGATGATGATATTATTAAAACTAAATTTTTAGAAATTCTTGTAGGAAAAGAAAAGAACTATACAGGTTCTTTTATGTGAGGATCTACAATTAAATATGAATATTTTCCTTCTAATAATTCAGAATTTTTTCAAAATAGTATGCAAATGATTGATTGGTTAAGATTATGACCAATAGATAATGAAACAGAAGAAAACAAAGATATTTCAGATCAAAGAATGAGATCATTTTTAGGAAAAATGCTTTTTAGTGGAGATAGTGTTTTTAAAGATGTCACAAAACTATCAGGAGGAGAAAAAGCAAGATTAATGTTTTCTAAAATGATGTTAAGAGATTCAAATGTTATAATATTTGATCAACCTTTAGACCATTTAGATTCTGAAAGTATTGATGCAGTAATTGAAGCAATTGACAAATATCAATCAGTTGTTATTTTTACAACATATAATAGAGCTTTAATAAAAGAAGCTAATGTTATTTTAGAAATTAAGAATGATTCTTCATTCATTTTTAGAGGATCATTAGAAGAATATGAAGAAAAAATGGGATATTAATTAAATATAAAAATAATATATTGTTTAAAAATTATTTAAAATCAATTAAAAACTAATTGAATTTATTATTTATATATTTGTGTCTAGTGTTATTAATCTTTTAGATACTAATTACTGATTTTCTAATGATAAAAAAAATTAAAAAAAGTAAAACTTTTTTAAAAAAATATTGTATAATGAAGAAGCAAATAGATATATTTAGTTAAATATATCTTAATTATCTATAAATATTTTTGGTTAAAAAATTTGATCATTTTTTTTTTTTTTGTTTTTAGAGTTATAATATAGGTGTAGCAAAAATAATTCTTCCAAATAAAATAAGGCTACAAAGTAAACAAATTTTGGATGAGAATTAAGAAAAGAGGTTTTTTATGAAAAAATCAGGAAAAATTACTTTAATTACTACAGGATCTTTAGCAGCAGTTGCAGCAGTTGCAGCACCAGTTGCTATTGCATTGACTATGTCAGCACCTCGTGCTAATTCACAAGGTTTTTTCACAAGTGAAGGATCACAAGGAGCAATATTTAGTAGTACAGACTCAATTTTAATCCAAATACATCTACAATAGCAAAACCAGATGAAATAACTCCAGATCAATCAACTTTTAAAATTGAACGTATTGAAAATGCCAGAACAGAACAATACAAAATAACAATTATTGATATGGATAAATATGGTTCATTAACATTTGAAGATGGTTCAAAAACTCATATTGCAACTCCAGGTGAAACAATTAAATTAAAAGTTTCAATTAAAGATGAATATAAAGATACTTATACAGTTTTAAATTTACAAGTATATGATGAAGCTAACCCTAATTATTCATTAGGTGTTCAAAAAATTGATGAAAATAATTATGAATTTACAATGCCTACAGGTGGAGAAGAAGGTAAATGATTCTATCAATCAGGAACTATATTTGCAAAAATCACTTATGGTCTTAAACAAATTGGTGCTTGAGAATATGATTTCCAATCAAAACACTATATATTAAATATAACTGAAGATAATTTTGTGTTTGATGATGTAGCAAATGAATCATTAAAAATGACAACATACCCAACAAATGGTGAATATTTAATTTATAGAATACAATTAAATGGTCATAACATGAAAATTAAAAATATGACTGTTCCAAAAAATGTTCAATTAGAAATATCAGATGATTTTAGTAAAGGTGATGTAACTACTGTAAATAGTCCAGTATTAGGATTTGTTTGAGGTGGTAAAGTTGAAATGAATGGAGCAGCAGGTATTTGACGTGGTGTTAGAGTAACATTTTGAGCTTCTTCACAATTTGGATGAGGAATTAATACAGCTGATTCAGCATTATTTGATGAAGGTGTTCCAGTAGATATGCAAGTATCTGTAGATCCAAACCAAATCAAAAATTTAGTTTAATCTATCTTAATTAAAATTATGAAACAATAATGCAAAAACCCATTATGGGTTTTCTTTTTTGTAATTACAATCGCAACACTAAGAATTATTATATAGAAAACTAAAAACACATCAGTAATGTGTTGATTTAGTTTAGTT
>CASDWL010000007.1 GCA_949284615.1 uncultured Mycoplasma sp. | reverse complement strand
TTTCATAATTGTAATCTTGATTAATTGTATTTAATTTATTAATTTCATCTAAATCTATCAAATTACACTCACCAAATTCAATTCAAGTGTGATATTTTAAATTTTGAACAAATTCAAAGCCTGCACATAAAGCATTGTAATATCCAGGATCATAAGATAAAGAAATATTTGGTAATTTATTCATTTTTAGTATTCTATCTATATGATCTGATTGAATTCTTGTAACAAAATATAAATCAAAACTTTCTTTGAACTTTAAAATTCTTTCAATATTTTTTATTAATCACTCTTCATGATTATCTAATACAAAAATAATACATTGATTTTTCATAGTTTTTAATTTAAAATAACTTTCTTTTTTCCCTCAATTTGATATTCTTGAGCATATATATTACCATCTGAACATTCAATAACAACAGGTGTATTTATTGTATCTTTTGTTGCTTTAAAAATTTTAATTCTTTTATTAATTTTTTTATCTAAAATATATGCTCCTGGATTAGATGATAATGATCTTATTTTATTTATTGTATTATTCATGGTGCCAAATTCTATAATTTCATGTTCTTTTAAAATTTTAGGAGCAAAAGAAACCAATTTTTCATCTTGTTTTATTTTATTGAATTTATTATCCCTTAACAGATTTAATCAATTCACTATATTTTTAGTAGATAAAAAAGATAGTTTAGTCAATAAAGAATCATAATTATCTTCTTGAATAATATCAATTTCAGCTTGAAAATATATATCACCTGCATCCATTTTATCAATCATTTCCATTAATGTTATTCCTGTTTTTGTATCTCCATTTAAAAGACAGTATTGAATTGGAGCGGCTCCCCGATATTTAGGTAGTAATGATGCATGAATATTAAAAGAACCAATGTTTGCTAAATTTAGAATTTTGGTAGGAATTATTTGACCATATGCCATAGTTAAAAATATGTCAAATTCAATTAACTTTAATTCCTCATATATGTCTAAAATTTTTTCAGGTTGATAGATTTTAATTTTATATTTTTTGGCAAGTTCTACTGTAGGAGGAGAAGTTAAAACTTGTTTTCTTCCTATTTTACGATCTGGTTGAGCTATTATTCCAATCACATCAAAATTCAAAATTATTTTTTCAAAAGTATCTACTGAGAAATTAGGAGTTCCTGCTAATATAATTTTCATATTTATCTAAACTAATATGTTATTAATTATCATCTGATTTTTCAGATTTATTATTCATATTTTTAATCAATAATTCTTGAGTTCTAGAAATTTCTTTTTCAACCTCTTGTTCAATATGATTTATATCTAAAATAGCAACAGATTGAATTTTTGAATTATCTTTTATCTGAATAACTTTGACTCCTTTGGTTGATCTTGAACTATCTGCTATTGAACTTAAATCTGTTCTAATAGCAACTCCTTTATTTGTAACCACCATTATGTCTTCATTACCTTTTACTAAACCAACATATATCAATGAACCAGATTTTTCAGAATTAATTGACTTAACTCCTTTTGCACCTCTTTTAGTTTGTCTATAATCTTCTAAAACAGTTTTTTTACCAAAACCATTTGCCCCAATTGAAAGAACTATATCACCTTCAGATGTATTTGATGCTCCAATGATATATTCTTTATTAGGATTATCAAACCTCATACCTGTAACTCCAGTGGCTGTTCTTGACATAGGTCTAACTTCATTAACAGAAAAGCGAACAACTTTACCATTGGATGCACCTAAAATGACTTCATCATTTTCTTTAACAATCATTGCTTTAACTAGCTCGTCACCTTCTCTCATACTTAAAGCAATTTTCCCATTTCTATTAATTCTTTCATATTGACTTATTGGTGTTCTTTTTATAATACCTGATTTAGTTATTGTTACTAAATATTCATCCTCATTATATGAATTTGTTGTTAATAATGAAATAACTCTTTCATCCTTTTCAATTTGAATTAAATTTAAAAATGGAATTCCTTTTGCTTGTTTTGACATTTCAGGAATTTGATGAGCTCTTAAACGATAAACTTTTCCATAAGATGTAAATATCAACAAGTCTGTATGAGTTGTTGTTGATAGAATTTTTGCCACATCATCATCATTATATGTTGTTTGAGTAGATGAACCTACACCACCTCTTTTTTGTACTCTATATTCAATTAAAGGGATTCTTTTAACATAACCTTTTGCACTCATAGTAATTAAGATATTTTTTTCTGGTATTAAATCTTCATCTGAAATATCACCAAAATTGTTAACATCAATTTCAGTTCTTCTCTCATCACTATATTTATCTTTGATAATTGTTAATTCATCTACAATTAATTGAATTAATTTTGCATGATTTGCAAGAATTTCTTCAAAATTATGAATCATAGTATTTAGTTCATTTAATTCTTCATTCATTTTTTCGATTGCAAGTCCAGTTAATCTTCCTAATCTCATTTCTGTAATTGCTTTTGCTTGTTTATCTGATAGATTAAATTGTTCCATCATTCTATTTTGTGCTTCTGAATCTGTTTTTGAACTTCTTATTATTTTTATAATATTATCAATATTATTAATTGCTATTTTTAAACCTTCTAAAATATGAGCTCTTGCTTTTGCTTTTTCTAAATCAAATTTTGTTCTTCTTTTAACAACATTAATTTGATGATCTAAATAAACTTGTAAAGCTGATTTTAAATTTAGTAATTTAGGTTCATTATTTACTAAAGCAATCATATTAGCAGAATAATTGATTTGTAAATTAGTCAATTTAAATAATTGATTTAACATTACTTCAGGAACAATATTTTTTCTTAATTCAATAACAATTCTAATTCCTTTTCTTGAAGTTTCATCTCTTAAATCTACAATTCCATCAATTTTTTTATCCTTAATTAAAGTTGCTATTTTCTCAATCATCATAGGTTTTTTAACTTCATAAGGTATCTCAGTAACAATAATTCTAGATTTACCATTTTTTAATAATTCAATATGAGTTTTTGATCTAGTGATTATTGACCCTTTTCCAGTGGTATATGCATCAATAATACCTTTACGACCTAAAATTATGGCTCCTGTTGGAAAATCTGGACCTTTTACATATTGCATTAATTCTTCAATTGTAATTTCTGGATTTCTTGCTAATGCAATTACTCCATCAATAACTTCTCCTAAATTATGAGGTGGTATGTTTGTAGCCATACCAACTGCAATACCAACAGAACCTGATACTAATAAATTAGGAAATCTAGCAGGTAAAACTAATGGTTCTTGTTCTGAGCCATCATAATTAGGTATAAAATCTACGGTATCTTTTTTCAAACCGTCAATCATTTCATTTGCTATTTTGGACATTCTAGCTTCTGTGTACCGCATAGCTGCAGCCTCATCACCATCTATTGATCCAAAATTACCATGACCATCAATTAATGGATAACGTAATGAAAAATCTTGTGCCATCCTTACCATTGATTCATAAATTGCACTATCTCCATGTGGATGATACTTCCCTAAAACATCCCCAACTATTCTTGCTGATTTTTTGAATGGATCAGTTGATGTAACACCTAATTCTGACATTGAATATAAGATTCTTCTATGTACAGGTTTTAATCCATCTCTTGCATCAGGTAAGGCACGCGAAACTATAACACTCATTGCATATTCTAAAAATGATTTTCTCATTTCTTGAGAAACATTTATAGGAGCTAAGAATTCAGTTTCTTCATTAATTAATTGTGATTTTACTTGATATTCTTCATTATTTTGAGGAATTATTTCATCTTCTTCATCAATTACAATTTTTTTTATTTCGCTATCTTCTGAAAAAACAACTTTTAATTCTTCTGTATTACCATAATATTGCGAATCTTCATCATCACCATTTATTTCTTTATTTTTTTTATCTTCATCTTCATCATTAAAAAACATAAATCTCCTAAACTAAATACATTTATATTAAGAAATTATACTAAAAATTAATATATATATAATATATATTAATT
>CASDWL010000006.1 GCA_949284615.1 uncultured Mycoplasma sp. | reverse complement strand
TGTATAATTTTGGCAAAATCAATTTATTCACATCTCCAGAAAATAAGTATTGAGAAATATTTTGATAAGAAGATAAAGCATTAGCATCATAAGGATTACTTAATGGTATTAAAGTAAAATCTAAAGTTTTAGTATTTTGATTATAAATTTTTCCAAAATTAATTCCTCCTGAAGATTCAAATATTTTTTCCCTAGTTATATTATTATTTTCATTTGGAATAGCACCGCTAAAAGAATTGTTTTGAATTTTAACATTAGTTCCAATTTTAAAAATCACAGTTTGATGGAATGAATTTGATCCAATTTGTTTTATATCTAAAGTATTCAAACAATTTAAGTTATAAAATGATTGAAAAACATTGTCCCCTATTGAAGTAACTCCTTGGAAATTTAAATTAGCAAGATTTTTTATATAAGTAGAAACCAAATAATTAGTTGGAATAGATGTTGCACCCACAAAAAAATCTTCATCTATCCCTTCAATTCTGGCATTAGAAAATTTTCTTGATAAAGATTCATTAAGATTTTTATTTACATCTTTACTTCATGTAATTTTTTTGATTGTAAAATTTTGATTAAAAAAGTACTTAAAGTTATTATTTATTTCACTTTCATTAGGCAAAATCAATTCATTTATTACTCAATAATTTTCTTGTTTTTTCATTTCATTGGCAAATAATCAAAATTTATTAATTCAATTTATATCTTGTCAATTATTAGAAGATACAGCTGATAAATCCCAAACTCTATTTTCTAAATTAAAATTAAAGAAATTTACTAGTGATTCAAATGAATTAGAAGATACAACATTAGGAAAAATTGCTTGTGTAGGATTAAATAAATTTATAAAAACATTATATTTTTTAAAATCAAAATTGTAAATTATTGCTTTATTAGAAATCAAATTAAAGACGTACTGACCTAATTCAATATCATCTTTTAATCTTATCTCTCCCTCTAATTTAGAACAATTAGAAAAAGCATTATTACCAATTTTAGAAATTTTAGAAAAATTAAAAGAAACTAAATTAGAACATGATGCAAATGCGTAATTACCAATTATAGTTACATTAGGTAAAAGAATATTATTTAATAAATTGCAACCTTGGAAAACTGAATTAGTAATTTCTGTTATTTTTTCGAAATTTATACTTTCTATTTTTGTATAACTAAATGCCCCATTGCCTAATTTAATTAAATTAGAAAAAATTAAATAACCTGTAATTGTTGAATAAGCAAATGAATTATCTTCAATGTTTACAGGATTAAAATTTCCTAATAATATTTGAATATCACTTCTATAAAATGCATTCATTTCTATGGTATTTATATTTGAGTCTAAAATAATTGAAATATGATTTCAATTAGTAAGATTTTCAAATGTGGATCTTTTTATTATTTCAACATTTGATAAATCTATACTTTTTATAATATTTTCATATCCTACCAGAAAATAATTTAAATTATTTTTTTGATTTAAGATATCTTGATCAATATAAAATTCATTTAAATGTAATATACCTTGATCATCTAAAATAGAATTATTTAATCATTTTTCCCTTGATAAATCTGCTTTTATTGACGAAGAAAAATTTACAAATTTTTGTCACGTATTTGGATCAATCATTAATGTATTAGAAGATATTGTTATTTTTTTATTATTAGCACTTGAATTCTTGAAGAATTCTAAAGTAAAATTCAAATTTATTAAACTTTCATCATTAAATAACAATTCATCTATTTCTAATGAAGGAGAAGAAAAAGAATAGAAATAATTATCCAATGAATTAATTTTATCTATTAAAGACATTTTATTAAAAGTGAAAATATTTTGTTTATTAATTATTAAAGTCTTATTTTGAATCATTTGTAATATTTCATCATTAAATTCTCTTGTAATATTTGATGATGAAGGTAAATATGATTTATTTATACCAACAATATAACTAGGAATTTTTATTTCTTTTATTTTTCAGGAACTTATATTAGTTTCAAACTCATAAACTTCTTTATTTTCTTTTTCAAAAAATATAACTTCATTACATTGAATAGAATATTTATTCAAAACATTTGTATTAAAAGAGGGTAAAAATACTTTATTGATGTTATTACTATTTTTTTGAGAAGGAAAAACTGTAGTAATTGTATTTAAAATATATTCTAATTTACTATCTCTATCTTGATCAGTATCTAAGATTATATCTAATCTCAAATTATTTTCTTTATCATAAAATAAATCAATATTATCAAGATAATTTAATCCATAGACCACAACATTTTTATCGAAGCAATTTGGATTGTAATTAATTATTTGCGAACTTAAAAATACTTCATTTATTAAATTATTGGTAAATAGATTTGCATTTAAATTTTCTATTGTTGCACTAGGATTGAAAATTATATTTGTAATATTATTTCTTGCAAAACTTGCATTTTTAGTAAATGTTATGTGATCAAAAAATGATAAATCTAATTCACCTATAATGTTTTTTCCTGAAAAATTGCTATTAAAAGATATCGATTTTAAATTTGGATCTTCAATTCTTATCAATGTTTCTCCAAAATATTGATCATTCAAATTAAGTTCTGAATTCTCTACTAAATCATTATTATTGATCATAGTAAAAGTAATTGTTTTATTAAGATCTTCTATTTTTAAATAAGGTGTTTGTGGAGATGTCGAAGGAGTGATATCCTTATCATCAGATCTTCTAAATATTTTTAATTTAAATTTAAAGTAATTAAATGGTCTAGTCATTGACAAATTCTGAGATACAAATTGCAATTGAAATTTCAAACCTATTATGTTCTTTAATATTCTATTAATATCAATATATTTATTGATAAATTCCTGATTGTTAGGTGTTTCTTTTAAAAGATCAACAATATTACTATCTTTATATTCATCTTTTAAATAAATGTTTTGAGCTATAAAAGAATTAACATTTTGAACATATTTTTCTTCTGTGCCAAATCCATATCCTTTAAAATTAAATGTTCATTCATATGTCTCATTGTTATCCAAATTAGTCAATTTTAATTTAGCATTAATATCTTCATCATTCTCAATTAAAAAACCTTCTTTTAAAACATCCAATTTCAAGTTTAATCCATTATCTTTTTGAATAAAGAAGAATTTCTGTCTTTCTTGATCATCATTTAAATATTGTTCAAAGTATGATCTAGGAACACCAAAAGGATTAGTGCTAATTACAATTTCTTCATTATTAATCATTTGTTCTAATTGATTTATTTCCTCTTCAGGTATTGAATCATTGCTAGAAGCTCCACAAGAAACAACAAAAGATGATATTGTTGTAACAGATAAAGATAAAAATGAAATAATTGTCAAATTTTTATAAAAATTTTTTTTCATAATAATTTAATTATATTTATTTTTATAAAAAAATAAAAAAGCTCAAAATAAGCTTTTTTCTTTTTTGTAATTACAATCGCAACACTAAGAATTATTATATAGAAAACTAAAAACACATCAGTAATGTGTTGATTTAGTT
>CASDWL010000005.1 GCA_949284615.1 uncultured Mycoplasma sp. | reverse complement strand
TCTATTAACAATTCTTATGTTGATCAAAATCTGATTATCACAGGAGAAGAGTTATCAAATAAAATAAGAACAGAATATAGAAATTTCTTAGTTTGAGCTTATAATAACATGTTAAATTTTGATATAACTAATATTAATAACAATAAATTGCCTAGTGATATTCAAACTATAATGCCTGAGTATCAAATGGATTATTTTATTACACCAGGAGCAAATTTTTTAACTCGAAATACATCATCTAATATTATTGATGAAACATTTACATACTTGGAAACTCAAAGTGTTCATGATTCTACTTTAAAACCGAATATTGTAGGTTATAATGAAAATTCTCAAAACATTGCACTAGTGGATTCTTTTGGTAATAATTTATTCAATCAATTAACTTCATTCAATGAAGTAGATATTTATCCATTAGTAATCAATCAAGTTGTTGCATATAAATATAATCTAAATATTGGAAATACAATAGATTTATATGTTAATAATAGTAAAGATAGATTTGATAAAGAATTAATGAATAGATTAAATTCATTAAATAATGTAAAAACTATATATAAATTTAAAATTGTTGGAATAAGTGACACTTATATTAATGAAGAGTGAATAACTTTACAAAGAGTGGCAAATAAAATTTTAAATTTAAATGATAATGAATATAATGGAATATTATCAAATGATGAAAAATCAATTAGTGTGGTTAATATGTTGTCTTTATATGCATTAAATGGTTATTGATCAGCAAATAATAAAATTTACTATTCAACTCAAGATATTAATAATTTAACTGCATCTGAAAAGCAAAATATTATTAATACATATAGGCAATTATTTTATAATCTATCCAGTGATGGACAAAATATTTCTCTATTTGCACTTAATTTATCAAGATTATATCCTGAATGAAATAATGAATTAATTAATAATAAAATTTTAGAATTTTTAGAATTAGATTCATTAAATTTAACTTTTAATTCAGGTGATATAGATCAATCTATCAACAATTCTAATACTATAAAAGCTAATTCATCAATTAAAAAATTTGTAGATATATTCACAGATGATGCTTTAAAATCATCATTAGTAAGTGCAATTTCTCAAGGGATTGAAGAAGAATATATAACTCAAGCATCAAGTACAATAAATCAAGCAATGATGATTATAATGTCAATATCATTTGTTATATCATTAACTATTTTAATAATGGTTACCTCAATGATTATTACAGAAAATGAAAGAAATATAGCAATACTAAGTATATTGGGTTATATTAATCGTGAAAAAATATTAATGTTCTTCTCAATATATATTCCTATTGTTCTTATCTCAGTCATCCTGTCTATTTTAGTTGTATGATTATTCATTCCATTCTTCTTATCTTCAATTATGTCAACAACATCTATATTACTTCCTATGGGTCTAAATATTATCCATATTTTAATAACATTTGGAATAGTATCATTTATATTTGCTCTAACATGTATGATTTCTTGAATAATTCAAGGTAGAATTAAACCAATTATTTTATTAAAATAAGATCAAAGGATATAACATGAAAAAATGATTTAGAAAATTTCAAAATATAAAAGCAAAAAATATATCTAATCCTAATTATTCCTTAAATGAATCAAAAGATAAAGATGATTTTTTATTAGATGTGGATGAATTAAAAAATTCTACTCCCACTTTTGATACTACAGAAATAATTAAAGTTAATTGAAAAGACATTCAAAGAATGAAGAAAAAAAGAAAAAAAGATGCTAATTATCATTTACAAAACAATTCTGGTTATGTAATTGAAGTTAAAAATATATATAAAAACTATCGTGTCTCTCGCAATAAAGTTGCCCAAATTTTAAAAGGTATTGATTTAAAAGTGAAAAGAGGAGAATTTTTAATTTTATTTGGAAAATCAGGTAGCGGAAAATCAACTTTATTAAATATAATGTCTGGTTTAGATAGAGCAGATTATGGCGATGTAGTTGTGGAAAATGTAAATTTACCATATTTATCTAACGAGGAATTAACTCGATTTAGAAGACAACATATTGCTTTTATTTTCCAACAATATCATCTACTAAATAACATCACAGGTTATGAAAATGTAGAAACAGGTTTAATATTACAAAAACATAAAGATAGAAAAAATTTTGATATTAAAAAAGCTTTTGAAGAATTTGATTTGTTAGATGTTATTGATAAATACCCTTCACAAATGTCCGGAGGGCAACAACAAAGAATTTCTATTTTGAGAGCTCTTGCTAAAAATGCAGATATTATTTTTGCAGATGAACCAACAAGTGCATTAGATAAAAATACAGGAATTACAGTAATGGAATTACTAAAAAAAATAAATATAGAAAAAGGAACAACAATTGTCATGGTATCTCATGATCCTGGAGTTATTAAATATGCTACAAGAAAAGTAGTTTTAAATAAAGGAATAATAATAAGTGATGAAAAGGTAGAACAATAATATAAAATATATTTGTTATGTTAGAATTAAAACCTATTTATAATACTGGAACAATTACATTTATAGAATCTCCTGAGAAAATGTCAATAAAGAAGATAGATTCTTCTTATATTAGAGACCCTAAAGCTATTATTCCAAATGGTATATATAAAGTATTTAAACATGAAAAAAATAAACAATTATTTTTAATAATTTTTTCTTCAATATTACTAATCGCAAATATTATATGATTCATTTTAATGGCAACCATTTATAAAGAAAAAGTTAACAAATTTTGATATGCTCCTGCATCATTTTCATTTTGTTTAATTTCATGAAAATTAATAACAATTTTATTAAATACAAAACAATTAAATGCATCAATTAATTTGTATAGAGAATCTTTAATGGAAGGATCTAGATTAACTCCCCCTTTTGTTACTAATATGTATTTGAATTTATATAAATCTCAAACAAGACAAAATTGAATTGTTTTAGCAATATTATTTTATGGAATTATTTTTATATTGTTATTTTGATGATTAAAAGATGTTCAATGATGAATATTTGATTTTTCAGGTTGAATAAGAGCTATTGCTCATAACCCAGAAAATATTGGAATAATTTTAATAACCATTTTAATAACCACATTAGCAATGCATATTTATTTCACTATTTATAGAAAGAAAAGAATAATTGATATTCAATCTTTTTTTGGTAATGAAGTTATATCTCAATTAGAAATTGATGAATTAGTAAAAGAAAAAAATAAACATTATGCCAAAATATTCTTTATTTCAATTTTAATTATTTTGGTGTTTCCATTTTTCATTTGAATTGTTTATAAAAAATTCATTAAAAAATAAAATTAGATTTTTATGGTTTTTAATTTACTTAAAGCATTTTTTGCTGCCTCAACTTCAGCTTCTTTTTTAGTTTTTCCTCTACCCCGACCATAATTTATGTTGTCACATATTACCTTACAACTTCACATATTATTTTCATCTTGAATACAATGATAATTAATAGGATTTTTAGTCATTGATTGTAATAACTCTTGCAATCTAGTTTTAAAGTCTTTTAAATTATTTTTATTTTCCAAATCTAATTTAATTTTAGAAAATAAAAATTTATTTAAAAAATTAATAGCTTCATTTTCCCCTAAATCAATATATATTGCAGCTAAAAGTGATTCAAAAATGTCACAACAAATTCCGTTGTTATTCATTAATTCTTCAGCATTGTTAGAACAAATTAAAAAAGTGTTTATTTTATTTTCTTTGATTACTTTAGACAATGTTTCTTCAGAAACAATTTTAGCTCTTATAATGCTCATTGTTCCTTCCACTTCTTCATAAAACATATTAAAAATATATAAACTTGAATACATTTGCAATATAGAATCTCCTAAAAATTCTAATTTTTCATATGATTTATATTTTTTATTTTCATTAGAAAAAGTTTTATGAGTTAATGCTTGATAATATATATTAATATTTCTTGGTTTAATTTTCAATATTTTAAATAAATTATTTAAAGGGTATTTTTTTCTCATTATTGATTATCTTCCAAAGCTTTCTTAAATTCTTCTAGAGCATTTGATTCAATTGCTAATTTGATTTGATTCAATGCACCTAAATAAGCTTTTTGATCACTATTTCCATGTGATTTGATAACTAATCCATTAACACCTAAAATTCAAGCAGCACCAACATTTCTATAATCTAAATGTTCTTTGATATCTTTAAATACTCTATGCATTAATAAAGCACAAAATTTTCTTCAAATATTCTTCTTTATTTTTTCTTTGATTAACTTAGAAAAAGAAAGAACTGTTCCTTCTAATGATTTTAAAGTTATATTTCCACTATATCCATCTGAAATAACAACATCTGTTTTTCCTTCTAATAAATATCTAGATTCAATAAAACCTTGATATTCAAATTTTAAATCTGATGATTTTAAGATATTATTTGCTTTTTGATGGTAATCAAACCCTTTGTAATCTTCAGTTCCTATATTTAAAATAGATACCTTAGGATTTTTTACTTTTAAAACACTTTTAGAAAAAGCTGCACCTATTTTTGCTCATTGAACTAGATAATCCTCATTAGTTACTAAATTTGCACCTTCATCTAAAAGTATAAATTTTTTATTATCAATTATTGTAGGAATAATAGACATAAATGCTGGACGAGAAATATTTGGTAATCTTTTCATAATCATAATTGAACTTGCTAAATATTTTCCACTATCTCCTGATGAAAGAACAGCACTCCCACTCCCCTCTTTTAAAAGCTGCAATGCGCTATTCATGGAATTATTTTCTTTATAAGAATCTAATATGGTTTCTGAAGATTTAGAAACTGAATTTGGATTATGAAATATTTTAATTTGTTCATTTTCCAAACAATATTTCTTAATTTCATCTTTATTTCCAACTAAAATAATTTTATATTCAATGTTAGACTTTACAAAATCATAAGCAGCCATACAGCCAGCTTTAATACCATTATCATTACCCATTACATCAAATATAATTGTTTTTTCCATTACTACTCCAATCCAAACATGTAATCATAAATATATTGATCACCATTTTGAATTTGTACTTCAATATCATATTTATCTAAAATGTGTTTTTCAATTTTTTTTGCATCTATTTCAGATACATTATTTCCATAATAGATAATTAAAATTTGAGCTTTTTTATTTGATTTAATCATTTTATCAACAAGAGCTATTGAAGCTGATAAGGAATCTTTTTTAGTCCCTATTATTTTATGAGACATCACCATTAGGTAAGAACCTTCTTTTATTTTTATATTATCAATTTTGGTATTTTTAATTGCTTGAACAACTTCACCAACAATTAAATTTTTTAGGCTTGATTCTATTTCTTCTATATTATCTTCAATTTCTAATTCAGGAGAATAATTCATAATTGCTGTTATTCCTTCTACTTGAGATTTTGTAGGAATAATTTTTATATTTCTATCAGATTTAATTTTAGATGCTTGTTGAGCAGCTAAAATAATGTTTGAATTGTTGGGTAACAAAATAATATTTTCGGCATTAACAATATCAATAGCTTCAATAATATCTTGTGCAGAAGGATTGTTTGATTGTCCACCTTCAATGATATAATCACATTCAAGTTCTTTCATGATATTAATAAATCCAGAACCTGAATTACATGAAATTATTGCATTTTTTTTAGTTGCTTGAACTTTAGTCATTTCATAATTTTTAATACCTTCTAAATTAGATTTAGTTGTATTTGCTTGTTCAGTCATATTTTCAATTTTTACAGTTAAAAATTCACCAATTTTTTGACCAATATTTAAAACTTTTCCAGGAGTTGTTGTATGAACATGTAATTTTAATAAATTTCCATCATTTACTACTACCATTGAATTTCCCAATTTTTCTATTTGAGAAACAAATTTATTTTTAACAAATTTAGAAAGATCATTTATTTTAATGATTAATTCTGTACAATAACCAAATTCTCCTGAATAAACTTCAGTATTTGAAGCAATCATTAAAGGTTTTGTAGAGTTTAAATCTATTTCTACTTTAACTCCATCAATAGCTGATTTCATTCCTTCAAGAATCATTAATAATCCTTCTCCTCCTGAATCAACAACACCTACTTCTTTCAATACAGGCAATAAATTAGGAGTATTATTTAAAGATTCTTGAGCCACTTTTACAGCAGATGAAATAATATTGTTAAAAGTAGAATTTTTAGTTACTTTAATTTTTTGTAATTCCTCAGCAGTTTCTCTTATAACAGTTAAAATAGTTCCCTCAACAGGTTTTAATACTGAATCATAAGCAGTTTGAGCAGCCATTTTAAATCCTTCAATAAAATTAGGTATATCTAATTCATTTACAGATTTTCATGCATTTGAAAATCCTTTAAAAATTTGTGAAAGAATAACACCACTATTACCTCTAGCAGATAATAACATATTTTTTGAAACTGACTCTATTAATTCACCTACTGTATTAAAATTTTCTTTTTCTATAACTTGAATTGCTTTTTGAAATGTAGATGACATGTTTGTCCCAGTATCACCATCAGGTACAGGAAATATATTTAATGCATCTATTCTTTCTTTGTTGTTAAATAATTTATTAGAAGCAGATTCAATAATCATTTTTAGTTTTTCAGTATTTAAACTTTGCATTTTATTTTACTCCTTTAATGTATACATTCAATTTTTTTAATACAAGATTATTTTTTTGATTTTTAAAATGAAAATTAATAGATTCAAAAATTTCATTAGATAAATTTTTTGAAGTTACATTTCTATTGATAATGATACCTATTGATATTTCTAAGTTACCATTTTTTTTAGTATCTTCAATTTTAATTCAGTTTGTTTCGCTTTTGTCTCTTGATATTCCTTCTAATAAAGAAACAAAACCTATTATTCCAGGTGTAGTTTCCAAAATAGAATGTATTTCTTTAACAACTTTTAACAATTTTTTATTTTCCATAACTTAAAATAAAAATTATACCACATAAGAAATCATAGATAAATTAGCTATTTTAATGATGTGGTATTTATTATTTTTTTAATTATTTTTAAATTAAAAGAGTTTTTGCTCATAAAATTAGATCTCAATAAATTGTTTTCCTTAAATAGTTTTTCATTTTGATCTTTTAACTCTTGCACTCTATTTAAAATTTGTGAATAAACTTTATCTTTTTTTAAGGTATCAGTATTATTAATAAGTAATTTATGAGTTTTAGCAATTTCCTTTTTGATAATTGAAAAAGATTTGTCAATTTTAGTTTTTTGTTTGTTAGATTCATAATCTTTTCATAATTTGATTATTATATCTCTATGCTTATTTTGTTCTTTAATAAACTCATTGTTAATACTATTTTGAATATTTAGTTTTTCTTCATTAGTTGTTTTGAATTTATATCTATTGCAACATTTATGAAGATTTCCATAAAGTTTATTTGCAGACACATCATTATTTTTACTTAAAGATTTATTATTTACTTCAATAATACTTAAAATATCTTTGTTTTTATCTATAATATTTTGGATTGATATACTATTTTTATTTATATTATTTAAAATTTCATTTAAATGTTTTTCTAGAGAATTCATTACATCTTTATTAGAATCAATTTTAGAAACAATAACTTTGTTAGAATTGTCAATAAAATTACCAATATTTGATTCTATATAATTTAATATATCTTTTTGTTGAAGCAACTCTCTTTCTATTAATGATATTTTAGATAAATCCTTATTTATGTTAGATAATGATTGATGAATTGTATCTAATTTTATTTTGTTATCTATATTTTGTTGTTCTAAAATTGTATAATCAAATATATTTTCTTTCAAATTGTTATTTATTATAGAATCTTCTGTTTTCTCTTTTTTATTTTTATTACTTGTACTTGAATTTATTTTTATGTTATTTATTGAACTTTTTGTTTTTTTACTTTTAGTCTCTATGGTTGATTTAACCTTTTCATTTATTTTTTTGATTGTTTTAGCTTTTGTATTTTTTTTAGCAGCAGTATTTACTTTTTTGTTTTGTGAAACTAAATTAACAATTCTCTCGTTTGTATTTTCTATATTATTTGAAATATTTTCAATATTATCTGAGTATATTGCTGAATTTTTTAAATGCGAATCTAAATTAGAGAAAAGAGCTTTTTTCTCTTTCTCTGGTAATGAACCTATTGGTATTGTGATATTTTGTGCATTAATATTAAATTGATTTAAAAATATTTTGTTATCTTTCTTTAAATCGTCTTTGATTATTTCTCACTCTTGAGTTTTTAGTTGATCATATTCATATTGATTTCATTCAATAGTTTTAAAAGTGTATACATCATCAACTTTTTCTTTGTAATATTCTGATAAATTGTTAAATATATTTTGGCAAATCAAAAATTTATTTTTTAAATCAAAAGCTAATATTGATTTAATTGCACTTCTTCTAGTTTTTAATTTTGAAGAAGGAATATTTCCTATTTTTGCAGCTTTTTGTAAATTTACTAAATCAAATGATTGTAAAAACTTTATCTTATCATCCAATGAATGATATTCATCTATGAATTTAGGTTTTTCAATTTTATTCACTTTACTTTTCATTCTTAATAATATTTTACTATAATTATTAAATTACTAAGTTTATGATCTCTTGAAATAATGAATAAAAGAATTATAATATTTATAAATTATGGCTACTTATCAAATAGTATTACTATCTATTTTTGTTCCAGTGTTAATATGTTCACCTTTTATAATTTTTGTTTTAGCCAAATGATTTTTTTTAAAAAAATATTCAAATTATTTACGAAAATTAGAAATTTTTTTAAATGAAGAACCATTTATTGATACATTAACAATTTTAAGAACAATAGACGTGAAATTAAGTAAATCAGAAAAAATTTTAACTGATCAAATTATTTCATATAGCAATGATAAAATCGAATTAGCTAATACTAGAATTACAAAAATTCAAAAAGACAAGGAAAAATTTGGTCAACAAACAATCATAATCGAAGAAAAATTGTCACAATTAAACAAAATTAAAGATAGATTACTAGATAAATTAACTCAATCTAAAGTGTTTTCTTGTAGAACAATCATTAAACAAGCAGAAGAAAGAAGAAGAGAATTAAATAATTTAGAAAAAAATATTAATGAAGAATCTATTAAATTCTTAAATCCAATCCAAGAATTTAACAACACAGAATATGAATACATAGGTATATATAAGATTTTAGAAACAAAAATTGATAAATGAAAGCAAGAAATAGTAGAACAATCTTTTTCTAAAGCTTTAGAAGAAAAGCAGACTGAAATTAATAATTATCTAGAAGCTGTTCATAATTATATTGACAGTGATAACCAAGAAGAAATGTTAAAAACTTTTACATCTTTTAAAAAGGTTATATACAACTTATTAATGTTTGATAATCATTATGAATCATTCAAAAATGCTATTTTTTATTCTAAATCATATTCAAAATTAATGGAATATATAGAATTAGAAAAAAAGAATACAGAAATAAATTTTGATAATTTAAATATAGCAGCATATGATGTGAATATTAAGACTGAATTAGAAGCTGCAAAAAATTTATTTTTTCAATTAGATGTATCTAATACCAAAGAACATTTAAAAAATTATTTTAATAACATTTCAGGGTTATATCATATAGTCCAAAAAGAAGTGTGTGCATACAATTTTAGTAAAAGTTATGGCTTTGATCAAATAGAAAAATATTTAAATATAATAACAAAAAGACAAAATGAATTAAAAGAAGAAATAGATAAAATTAGACCTATTGATCCAATGTTTTTTTGGAGTTTAGATACTCACTATGATGAATTAATTAATTTGCAAGAAAATATTCAACAATTTATAAAAGAATATATGAATTTTGTTAATGATCCAAATCAATCTTATATGTCTAAACAAAATTTATATAAAAAGATTTTTTTATCTATATCTTCTTTTATTGATATATGCAATTTAACCGAAAAAAGAATCCACATTTTTTATAGAGAAAGTTCTAATCCGATTTTAAAATATCATATTCTTTCTAAAACATACATTACAGGATTATCAAAAATAAAGAAAACAAACATAATATTAAAGTCTAGCGATAATGAATTAATATTTAAAATTGAAGAATTAAAAAAAGAAATTGATTTGATTATATCAAATTCTGAATCTGCAAAACGTGAAATGATTCAAAAATATGTTGATAAATTATTTAATTTAATTGTTTTATTCCTAAATAAAGTTGTGAATAAATCTACAATAACAAAAGTATTTAGTTTAATTTGTTCTAAATATAGTTATTATGAACTAATTGATCAATCGTTTAATCAAATTGTCCAAAAAAGTGAAGAACAATTAAAAAATGGAGATTATTTTGAAGGGTTAAAATTATTAGTAGGTTATATACATGAAAATTATAGTAATAATAGGAGCGAATAACAAATTATGCAATATGAAAAATTATTAATAAGATTTGGTGAATTATCATTAAAAGGAAAAAATAAAATGGATTTTGTTAACAAATTAGCAAATAATATTTCCAAAATTTGTTCCATAAATCATAAAGAACTAGAGATTTCTATTGATAGAATATTCATTCCCTTTTCAGAAGAAAATATAGATAATTTAAAATTTGTTTTTGGTATTTCTTCATTTTCTCCAGTATTAAAAATTGAAACTAATCTAGAAAATATTGAAAAATTAATAAAAAAAATAAATTTTGATAAATATTCAACATTCAAAATAAATAGCCGAAGAAAATGAAAAGATTTCTCAATGTCTTCATTAGATTTAAATATTCATTTAGGTTCATTAGTCTTGCAAAATAACAATATAAAAGTAAGTGTTAAAGATCCTGAAATTGAAATAAATATAGAAATTCATAAAGATTATTCATATATTTTTTGAGAAAAAATTGAAGGATTGGGTGGATTGCCTGTGGGAACAACAGGTAAAACATTACATTTATTATCAGGAGGTATTGATTCTCCAGTTGCAGCTTTAGAAATGATTAAAAGAGGAGTTAAAGTAGATTTTTTAGCTTTCGTTTCTCCGCCCCATACAGATGACACTACGATTACAAAATTAAAATCAATTGTTTCATTGTTAACAAAATATCAAATAAAATCAACTTTATATTTATTTAATTACACTCAAATCATGAATTATATTGGATTAACTTCACAACAGAAATACAAAATAGTTTTAATGAGAAGAAGCTTTTATAGAATAGCAAATCAAATAGCTAAGAAAAAGAAATGTTTAAGTATTTCCAATGGAGAAAATTTAGCTCAAGTAGCATCTCAAACTATGGAAGCAATCAATGTTATACATAAAGAATCTGATTTACCTGTATATCAACCGCTTTTGACTTATGACAAAATAGAAATAATTAAGAAATCTGAAAAAGTTGGTTTATTTCCTATTTCAATAATAAAAGCATGCGAAACATGCGAATTGTTTGCCCCTAATCATCCAACAACAAAACCATCAATTGATATTGTTATAAAACTTGAAAATGAATTAGATTTATTAAAAGATATGGAACAAAAAGCAATTGATGAGAACATTGAAAAAATTTATTTCTAAAAATAAAATAGTAAAATTTTATTTAAAAGGAATATTGTGAAACCAAAATTATTTAAAGTTGTAGTAGGAAAAGAGATTAAAGATAATTTTCAAGATTCTATTCAAATTTTTTCACCTATAAATGGGGAAATAATTGGATTAATTCCAAGAATCAAAAATGAATATCAAATAACCAAGATTTTTAAAGAAGCAAAAGAGGCATTTCATGTTTATAAAGATACATCTTTTGAATATAGAAAATTTAGATTATTAAATTTTTGTGAATTAATGGCAAAAAATTGAGATGAAATAACCAATTTAATTGTTTGAGAAATTGCTAAAAATAAAAGAGATGCAATTAAAGAATTAGAAAGATCAATAGAATATATTAAGCAAACTATTGATGAATATGAAAAATTAATCAATAAACCTTTAATTATTGATAGTAGCATTCATAATATTTCAGGCAAAACAGGAAGATTTGAATATAAACCAGTAGGTGTTGTATTGGCAATAAGTCCATTTAATTATCCACTAAATTTATTAGTTTCAAAACTTGCTCCAGCTTTAATCTCAGGAAATACAGTAGTTTATAAACCAGCAACTCAAGGCTCATGTTTAGGTGCGTACATAAGTTTACTATTATATGAAGCAGGATTTCAAAATGGTGAAATTAGTTGTATTATAGGTAAAGGTTCTGAAATTGGAGATCTAATTTTAGAAAATAAAGATGTTAATATGATTTCTTTTACAGGATCTACTCATATTGGTAAAAAAATATCTCAATTGAACCCTTTAATACCTGTAATTTTAGAATTGGGTGGAAAAGATGCAGCAATTGTTTTGAAAGATGCTGATATAGCTAAAACAGCCAAAGATATTGTTGCAGGAGCTTTTCAATATAATGGTCAAAGATGTACAGGAATTAAAAGAGTATTAGTAGACGAAAAAATTTCTTATAAATTAATTGATGCAATAAATTATGAATTAAATAAATTATCAGTTGGAACTGCAGCAGAAGGTAATAATAACATTACAGAAATGATTAATATAGATGCAGCTAAATATAATTTATCATTAATATTAGATGCATTAAAAAATTCTGCATTAACAGATCAAAATATTAGATTGTTAGAAAATAATATTTTAGCTCCAGTGGTTTTATACAATGTAAATTCTAAATGTAGAATTTATTATGAAGAACAATTTGGTCCTGTACTACCAATTATTAATTTTAAATCTATAGAAGAAGCAATAGAAATAAATAATGATTCAGAATATGGATTGCAAGCATCAATTTATACTGAAAATATTGAATTAGCTAACAAAATAGCAAAATCATTAGATGTTGTAACAGTTAATATAAACAGAAGTCCTTCTAGAGGTCCTGATATTTTTCCTTTTGGTGGAATAAAACATTCAGGCAAAGGTATGCAAGGAATAAAAGAGTCTATTATTTCTATGAATATAATTAAAGGAATTATTCAAAATGAATAATTATTTTGATGGTAAATCTTAATTTACTATTGTGAATTTAAATAGTTATAATTTTATCAATATGAAAAAAATAAAAAAATATAGTTTATTATTAACTTCACTTGCCATAACTGTAAGTGTTCCTTTTGTTATATCTTCATGCAATAGTAGATCTAATAATAATGAAGTAGATTGAAATTTGAGTGATGAAATTAATCGTTTAAATAGTGAGAATCTTTATCCTAAATCAAAATCTTTTCCATTTAAAACTATATTAAATATGGATGAATCCAATTTTTTATCAACATTTGTAAATGGAGATTGAAATGCAAATTCTAAATTTTCTTACTTTACAAAATTTGAAACATTAGAAAAATCAAACACTAGATTAACCATTAGATTTAAAATCAATATTCAAGATAATATTGATTCTTTTTTGTAATTACAATCGCAACACTAAGAATTATTATATAGAAAACTAAAAACACATCAGTAATGTGTTGATTTAGTTG
>CASDWL010000004.1 GCA_949284615.1 uncultured Mycoplasma sp. | reverse complement strand
TGTTGTTTAATGATTTAAATTTATAAATAATAATAAAATTTTTTATAATTATTAAAAAACAAATTTATTAAATATAAAAATAAGGAGAAGATTATGGGTAATGGTAATAATATTGAGTTTGGTCTTGTAGCTGTAGGAGCAGGACTTGCAGCAATAGGATGTATTGGAACAGGATTAGGACAAGGTTATGCAGCTGGTAAAGCAGCAGATGCTGTTGGAAGAAACCCTGAAGCAGAAGCAACAATTAGAAAAATGCTTATTTTAGGTTTGGCTATTACTGAATCAGCAGCTATTTATTCATTGGTTATTGCAATTTTATTAATTTTTGTTTTCCCTACTTCAATCAAACCAATTGCATAAGTTTAATTTTGTTGTAATTTAATTAAAAAGAGATGAAATTATGATAAGTAAATTAAATGAATTATCAATAATATTTGTTAGTGAAATTCAATCTAGAGCAAGCATTAATGGTGGTTCAGATATATCTGAAAAAATGGACGCTTTATATCCATCATATTGAATAATTGCTGCAACACTAGGTTCTTTGATTGTGCTTTTAATTATTCTTACTAAATTTCTTTATAAACCAATTTGCAAAATGGTTCAAAATAGAAAAAATTTTATTAAAAATAATATTGATCAATCAATAGAAGCTAAAGAAAAAGCAATTTCTTTAGAAAATGAAGCTAAACAAAAATTGTTAAGTTCTCAAAACACAGGTCAAGAATTAATTTCGAAAGCTAAAGTAGAAGCTGAAGTTTTAAAAAATATGTATATTGAACAAGGGAAATTAGAAGCGGAAAGAATTATTGCAGAAGCAAAAGAAAGTATTGAAGCTAAAAAGAAATCTTTAGAAAAAGAATCTTATGATGAAATTGTTTCCATTGCTTTAGAAATTTCAGAAAAAATTATTCAAAAAAATATTTCAGAAAAAACAGCAACAAAATATTTGGATGAATATTTAGGAAGTAAAACAGGAAGTAAAAAATAATGATTAAAAATGAAGTTAAAATTGGTTATGCTTTAGCTCTTTTAGATATAGCTAAAGAAGAAAAAGTAACAAAAGAAATTTATACTCAAGTTAATCAATTAATAAAAGCATTAGATGAAAATCCTGAATACATTGAAATATTAGATAGCAATATCAATCAAGAGGAAAAAGAAAAAATTATTAAAAAATCTTTTAAAGATATCCATTGATCTTTATCTAATGTAGGATTAATATTATCATCTAAAAATAACTTCAAATATTTTCTAGACATTATAGAAAAATTAAATAAGTATTTACAAGATATTCTAAAAATAGAACAAGGAATTATTTATTCTACAGAAAAAATATCTCAAATAAAATTAAAAAAAATAGAAGACAAAGTTTCTAAAGAAATGAATAAAAAAATAACTTTAAAGAATTTGATTGATAAAGAACTGATAGGTGGTTTTAAAATAGTTTTAGGTTCTATTGTGATAGAAGATTCTGTAAAATCAGAATTAAGAGCAATCAAAAAACATTTAACATTCAATAATGAAGAAGGAGGTGTATAAAATGTCTTTAAATGCAAATGATATTTCATCAATAATAAAAAAACAAATTAAAGATTTTTCAAAAAAAAATATTAATAGAAAATCAGAGCAAGGTGAAATTCTTTCAATTGGTGATGGAATAGCTTTAGTCTCAGGGTTAGATGACGTTAAATTGGGTGAATTATTAGATTTTGGTAATGACATCTATGGTATGGCCCTAAATTTAGAAGAAGATGCTGTAGGTGTTGTTTTAATGGGACAATCAAACACCATTAAAGAAGGAGATAAAGTTAAAAGAACTCAAAATGTTGTTTCTATTCCGGTTGGAGATCAAATGATTGGAAGAGTTATTAATGCATTAGGTGAACCAATTGATGGAAAAGGACCAATAAAATTTAAAAAAACTAGAACAGTGTTTAAAATTGCTCCAGGAGTTATGACAAGAGAATCTGTTAACCAACCATTAGAAACAGGTTTAATTGCAATAGATTCATTAGTTCCAATTGGAAAAGGACAAAGAGAATTAATTATTGGTGATCGTCAAACAGGTAAAACTTCAATTGCTATTGATACTATTTTGAATCAAAAAGGTAAAAATGTTAAATGTATTTATGTAGCTATTGGTCAAAAAAATTCTACAGTGGCACAAATAGTGCAAAAATTAAAAACAGCTGGTGCTATGGAATACACAACTATTGTTATTGCAGGAGCTAGTGAACTATCTCCATTACAATATTTAGCACCTTATTCAGGAGTAACACTTGCTGAAGAGTGAATGGAAAATGGGCAAGATGTTTTAATAGTATATGACGATTTAACTAAGCATGCTATTGCATATCGTACATTATCATTGTTATTAAGAAGACCTCCAGGTCGTGAAGCATATCCAGGTGATGTATTTTATTTACATTCACAATTATTAGAAAGAGCTGCCCGTGTTAATAAAAAATATGGTGGAGGGTCTATTACAGCACTTCCTATAATAGAAACTCAATCTGGAGATATTTCTGCTTATATTCCAACGAATGTTATTTCAATAACAGATGGGCAAATATTTACTTCGGAAGCTCTATTTAATTCAGGACAAAGACCTGCTATTGATGTTGGATTCTCGGTTTCAAGGGTAGGTTCTTCAGCACAGATTAAAGCAATGAAACAATCAGCATCATCATTAAAATTGGAATTATCACAATTTAATGAAATGCAATCTTTTGCTCAATTTTCATCAGATTTAGATGATTCTACAAAAAAAATACTAGATCATGGTAAAAAAGTTTATGCTATTTTAAAACAACCTCAATATACACCATTAGATCAATCAATTCAAATCATTATTTTATTTACAATTAAAAATAGATTGATTGAAAATGTTCCTTTTTCATATATTGATAAATTCAAAACAAATTTGATTGATTTTATTCAAAAAGATCCTAATGCAAAAGAAATAGCTAATGAAATAAACAATAAAAAAGAAATTACACCAGAATTAAACGACAAAATGTTATTAATATTTAAAACTTTCGTAGATAATTTTGTAATTTCTAATGGAATAGCAAAAGTCAATCAAAATCAAGAAGAAGGGAATAAATAGTAATGCCTTCTTTAAAAGATGTTAAATCACGAAAAGATACAGTTTCTACCATTAGAAAGATTACTAAAGCAATGGAGCTGGTTGCAACATCTAAAATTAAAACTGCTAAAAGAAATTATGAAAAAGTTTTAAGTTATTCCTCAAGAATAGAAGATGTATTTCATAATATAGATATTAAAATTAAAGATTGAAATCAAGTTATTAAATTAGATTTAACAAAACCGAGAGCTTATATCATAATAACTTCAGATATTGGGATGTGTGGTGCTTATAATTCAAATATTATAAAATTGGCCAGAAAAAACATAAAAGAAGATGATTATTTATTTATTTTAGGAACTAAAGGAACTAAATTTTTTAAGAAAAATTTTAATTTTAAAAATATAATTTTATCTTTTGAAGAAATTGGTGATGAACCTAATTATGAAGTAATTGATAAAATTGTAGATAAATTATTTCCTATGTTATTAAATCAAGAAATCAGATCTATTCATATTTTAGAAACTGAATTTGTTAACTCAATAACTTATAATGCAAATGATAAAAAAATTTTTCCCTTTTCTAGAAAAAAAAGAGAAGAATTATCTAAAAATAATCAAGTATCAAAAAATGCTGAATTTGAACCAGATGTAGAAACAGTTATTAAAAAAGCTTTACCTCTATATCTTGGAGCAATTATTTATTCTACAATGACATCTTCTAAGATATCTGAAATTTCATCTAGAAGAATGGCAATGGAAAATGCTTCAGATAATGCTTTAGATATCATAAGTGATTTAGAAAAACAATATAATAAAATAAGACAATCAAAAATTACACAAGAAATTACAGAGATTGTTGCAGGAGCTCAAGATGAATAAAAATACAGGAAAAATTGTTCAAATATTAGGACCAGTAGTTGATGTCCGTTTTGATAAATCAAAAATACCTGCTATTCTAAATGCATTAGAATTAAAATATGAAGGCAACAAATATATTTTTGAAGTTGCTCAACATGTAGGTGATAACACTGTAAGAACCATTTCAATGGGTACTACAGAAGGATTAATTAGAGGTTTAGAAGTAGTTGATACAGGAGCACCAATAAGTGTACCTGTAGGTAAAGAAGTTCTATCTAGAATGTTTAATGTTTTAGGTGATCCTATTGACGAAAAACCAGCACCTAAAGCTACAAAATATATGCCAATTCACCGTCCTGCTCCAACATATGAAGAACAAAAATCATCTTCTGAAATTCTAGAAACAGGAATTAAAGTTATTGATCTATTAGTACCTTATGTTAAAGGTGGGAAAATAGGTTTATTTGGTGGAGCTGGAGTTGGTAAAACTGTTTTAGTTCAAGAATTAATTAACAACATTGCTAAACAACATGGGGGATTATCGGTTTTTGCAGGAGTTGGTGAAAGAACTAGAGAAGGTAACGATTTATTCCATGAAATGATTGCAGCAGGTGTTATTGATAAAACAGCACTAGTATTTGGTCAAATGAATGAACCTCCAGGGGCCAGAATGAGAGTGGCATTAACAGGACTAACTATGGCTGAATATTTTAGAGATGAATTAAATCAAGATGTGCTTCTTTTTATAGATAACATATTTAGATTTACTCAAGCAGGATCAGAAGTATCTGCTTTGCTAGGTCGTATGCCTTCAGCTGTTGGATATCAACCAACTCTTGCTACAGAAATGGGACAATTACAAGAAAGAATAACATCTACAACTAAAGGTTCAATTACTTCAGTTCAAGCTGTGTATGTACCAGCAGATGATTTAACTGATCCTGCTCCTGCTACAACATTTACCCACTTGGATGCAAAAACAGTTTTAGATCGTAATATTGCTGCTTTAGGTATTTATCCTGCTGTAGACCCATTAGGTTCTACTTCAAGAATGTTAGATCCTTTGATTATTGGTAATGATCATTATGAAACAGCTCGTCAAGTACAATCAATTTTACAAAGATTTAAAGAATTACAAGATATTATTGCAATCTTAGGGATGGATGAACTATCTGATGAAGATAAATTAATTGTTCATCGTGCTAGAAGAATAAGAAACTTTTTATCACAACCATTTGATGTTGCTGAAAAGTTTTCAGGAATTCCAGGTAAATTTGTGTCTTTAAGTGAAAATATTAGATCATTTAAAGAAATTTTAGAAGGTAAACATGACAATTTACCTGAAGATGCTTTCTTGTATGTAGGGACTATAGAAGAAGCTGTTGCTAAAGCTCAAAAGGAAAATAAAAAATAATGTCTAAAATAAAATTAACAATATCCACACCATATGGTCTTTTCTATGAAGGCGAAGTAAATATTGTTACTTTAAAAACTTCAGAAGGATATATTGGATTGCAAAGAAATAGAATACCCTTTATTTCAGCTATAGAGATATCATCAATTTCAATTAAAATTGATGGATCAAATAAAATTGCTGCTATTGGTGGTGGTATTGTTTTTGTGGAAAGAGAATATATAGATATTTTTACAGATGATATTCAATGAAAAGAACAGTTAGATAAAAACCAAATTCAATCAATAATTGATGAATCTAATAGAAAACTTCAACAATTAAAATCAGATAATGTTGAAAAATATAAAACAGAGTTAACTTTAAAAAGAGCAATGAATAAATTGGAAACATTGTTAAAATAAAATTATGGACAATTTATCATTATATTCTTCATATTTTTTTATAAAAAATAAAAAGAAAAATTTAGCTTATGAATATTTGAATAGTTTAGATAAAAAAATTTTATCTAAAATTATTCATCAAATGAAATTGTTAGAAATTTATGGTATAGATACAGAAAAAATAAGTATTAAAAAATTTCAAAATAATATTTGAAAAATAAAGATAAAAGATGCATTTAATAGTGTGCGTCTTTTCTTTTACATTATTGATCATTCTATTTATTACTTATATGGATTTAATAAAACTACTCAAAAAACACCTAATGGAAAGAAAATAATAATTAATAATTTAAAAAATAAATT
>CASDWL010000003.1 GCA_949284615.1 uncultured Mycoplasma sp. | reverse complement strand
GCAAATACTTTTTAATTATTTTTTTGAAATCAAGTGGGACTTTTGATTTTTACTTAACAATAATTCTATTTATATAATAAAGGAAATATATGAATAGTTCAAATAATAAACTTAAATTCTACTTTCTGTTATTTTTTGATTTTAAATAAATTTGATGTTACTTCATAGTTTGATGATAATAGTTTTTCTTTATACATATCAATTACATATTTTTCGGGAGAAATAGAAATATGATTTTTAAAAATTGAAATAGCTATAATGAATGAATTATTAAATAAAAACATAGGAACATTTCATTTAATTTCTACTACTAGTTCTAGAAATTTTTCTTCAATAAATTTAAAAATATTTATTATTTTATTTTTAAAATTTAAATCCATATTTTTAATTTTATGTTATATAATTAAGTTTATTATGAAAATAATTAAAAAAATGTTAATTCTTTCATTATCTGCAAATTCACTTTTGGTTCCTCTTGCTCTTGTTTCATGTAATAATAATCAGAATACAAGTGAAACTTATCAAATTAGTTTTGGGCCAACTAATTCTTTTACTTTTGGAGAATCTAGCAGTTTAGCATCAACTAAAGATAGTAATTGAATAAAAGCAAAAATTGTTGAACAACAAAACTCAATTTTTAAATTTACAGGAAACCTTCCTGATAATTTTAATTTATTATCAAATTTATCAATTGTTTCAATTAATACTAACGATCAACAAGGAACAATGAGTTTTGTTGTTAAATTAAATAATGCTAATCAAGATGGCGACACAATTCAACAGCAAATCACTTTTACAGGGTTTTTAAAAACTACAATTGCTTCATACTCAATTGTATTTTCATCAGATACTTCTTTTGCTTTTGGAGACAGTAGTAAATTAGTTTCATCAATTGATGTAACTTGAATTAAAAATCAAGTTATAACTAAAAAAAATGAAATTTTCCAAATTAATGGTCAATTACCTGATACTTTTAATTGAAATAATAACCTTCAAATAAGTCTATTAAATAAAGATACAGCAAGTGGTTTAATCTCTTTTGAAGCTACATTGTTAAATTCAAGTAGTGATAATAATACAATATCAAAAACATTAACATTTACTGGATTTAAAGTAGAGGGACAACCATCAAATGACAACATTTTACTACCAGATGATCCCAATTCTATTCCTAATGATTTACCTTCAAAACCAGAAATAACAGAAGAAGAGAAAAGATGAGGAAATGTTTTATTACCAAAAGTTCCTGATAATCAAATTACTGAAGATCTTTTAATTAAAATGCTAGATGATCATATAGGGAATACTAATTATGTTGAAGTTACTTTTGGTGAAAGAAAAATTAGCTCTAAACTAATGGCTGATGCTTTTGCTAAATGAATAACAACTAGATGAAAATATTTCCCTTATTTAACTTTTTCTAATCCAGTTTTTAAAATAAATATTAAAGATGAGAATGGAACTAAAATTTCATGAAAAACTATTAATAATTGAAACCAGCCAGAATTCATAGAAAAAACATATTATGTTGATTCTTTATCGACTTATAAAGGTCCAGTATTTGACTACTATGCTGAAAGGTGATTAATACAAGGATTTTATAAAAATCAATTCATTGAGTTTATTAATGATTTTTTGAATTTAATAAGTTACGATATGGATGACATTGATAAAGTTATGACTGCTTATTTTTATGTAGCTAATTCTTTAAGATATAAGGATTCACAATCAATAGAAGCAACAATTGTAAATCGTCAAGGTGTATGTGCTGATTATGCAAGTTTAATGGCATTATTATGTAATATAGTTGGTGTTCCAACATTACCAATGGTTACTTCTCATCATCAAATTGATTATAATGCAATGCATGAAATTGTTTGAGTATATATAAATGATTTATATGATGGTTCTACTAAAAAATGATATGCATTGGATCCAACATTTGCATATGGTCAAGGAGGAAGTTATAGTAAACCAATTTCATTTTGACCAACAAATCTAAATATTGAAAATGTATTATTTAATTTTGATAGTGATTCATATAAGAACTATCCAACAGATCCACATTATAATTCTAATTTATTTTTTAATGCACCTTGAAAAACATTGTACAATAATAAAACAGTTGAAACACGTGATATTCCTGATAATTTTGTAAGTCAAAAATATACTCATAAAAGTAATCCGGTATATTATGATGGTTATTGATATTATTATTGTTGAGATGAAAAGGATACATCGTCAAGTAAGTATAAAAATAAATTGGTAAGATCAAAATTTGTAACAGCAGATACTTATGAAGTTGTTATTGATTTTAGTAATCCTTCAAATCCAGATATAAATAATTTTGGATTTAAAATCAGTAGTGAGATTTGTAATTTATTTAAAGATTTTAATCAATATTCATTTAGATATCATTCTTTTGGTTATAATGAAAAAATTGTATTATGTACTAACATTAAAAAGACTGATTTTGACAATTCAGTTAGATTTTTAATTATTGATTTAAAAACTAAACAGCTTAAATTAATAAATCAAACTGTTGATATTAGATCTGCATCATTAAAAGATTTTAATTTTTATATAAAAGATGGGGATATATACTATACATCAGATCCTTATGGTAATGGTCAAACTTCATGATACACTAAAATATATTCTAAGCTTAATTTAACTGATGAAGAACATGACTTTTTAAATTCATCTAGTGATAATTACTCTAAATTATTTAGGAAAATATCATTATATAGAACAATTGTTGGTACATACTTAGTTGGTACAAATCCTGTTAATAATGTTTCACAAGAATCAAAGTATAATTTTATGCAATACTTATATGATTTAGAGCAAAAATTAAATAAAAATCAAATTAATGACTTTGATGCTGCAATTAAAGATTTAGATTCAAAATACAATGCTTTTATCCCTCCTATTACAAGTCAAGGTGTTATTAAGACAAATGAGTTATGTAATGTGTATCAATATGAAAAATCTTATGTTGATTCAATTGATTCATTGCCTTTGAATAAATTGATTTTGGCTGATTCTCTTTTAGATTTTAGTACTAATGATAACAATATTGCTTTTGATATTTACTATTCAAGAACAAAAAATGGCATATATAAGAAAGTTAGAAATGAGCTTTATTTGGAAAGCACCGGAATTAATGTCAGCTTATCTGATATTGGTCAAAGTAGTTATGATGGGTATTACTATTTTGAATATTACCCATATGGATTATATAATCAAAGACAAAAATCAAAAGTATTTGAAATACAGATTGTTGATACTAAAACATTACCTGATTTTGAAGGATTATCTTCTCAATCAAATAAAAACACTAATTATTATGATAATAGTACAAGTTGATATAATAATAAGATTGCATTAAAGTTTAAATTACATAACATGTTAAGTATTCAAAGTTCAATCAACTTAGAGTTAAAATATATTAATTTTGATAGTGAAAAAATAACTATTTTAGATAAAGAAATATTGAATAAGGGATCGTCATCAACTATTGAAGAGAAGTGAGTTATTGACAAACCAAATGCAAGCAACCATGGAATTTATTGAGTTGAATATCAAATGAATTTACAAGGTAATATATATAAATTTTATTCAAACTTTTATTTCCACTTTATGAAATCAGATGTAGATAATTTTAATGTTGAAAAATGATCTAATTTATCAAATCAAATTAATTAATCAATAAAATTTTGCTTTAAGTCTAAGACAATACTTTATTTATATGAATATGTTTTGTAAATTCTAAATTTTTTCAAATATTTTACTTTTCATTATTTGTATGTTCATTAAGCAATATAATTAATATATCTATTAACGAAGTTTAAATGAATTTTGTCAAGAAATTGGAATAGAAATTTTAAAACCTAGAAGGATCTATATTGAAGAAGTTATAAGTATTGTG
>CASDWL010000002.1 GCA_949284615.1 uncultured Mycoplasma sp. | reverse complement strand
TTCTAAATCAATCATATTTTTTAAAGCAAATTTGGTTTCAAAAACAGTTTTATTTTTAAATGGATTTAATTTAAAATTATTAATTTGAAATTCATAATTGATTTCTTGAGTTACTAGTGAGTTGTATAAAATTATTTTGATATTTAAATCTAAATCCTGTAATTGAAATATATGATCTAATTCATTTTCATAATTCTTTCAGTTATGCTCATCACAATATGAAGAAATTTCTAAAAGAAAATCTTTATTATAATTATTATGATTTTTTAAAATTTCTATTATATCTTCTCTTGAATAATAGTTTCTCTTTTTTTGCTCATTTGTTTTTTCAAGTTCTATTAACAATTTACTTAAAATTTTTTCATATTTTTGTGGGACATAAGGTAAAGAAAGCTCTTCATTAATTAATTTTAAAGCCTCATCTTTTTCATTGTTTTCTATTAATTTTTCAATATTATAAATTAATTCTTCATAAAAATTTTTGTTCATATAAAGTATCTTTGCAATTAGTTTAAAAAGTTATGTTTTTAAAGTTCTAATTATTTTAAAATTTAAAAATTATTTTTTAATGTAGCCTTTATCTAAATTTTCAGCACATCAATTTGTATTAACAACTCTAATTTTAAATACGTCATAACTAGTTAAATAATATTTTTCTCCAAATTCATTTATTAATTGAACTGTAGAAGCTACATTATAACCATTTGGTAAACCAATTTGATCAAAATATTGAGTACCCCTACAATCAATTGACCCATTATTAAAATTAATATAATCTTTAACTTCAAAAGCAGCAACACCTAAATATTTTAGATTTTTAGGAAGATAAATAATGTTATTTGGTGTATATCCCGCAATGTTTAAACTAATATTATTATATGCAAATGCTCCACGTTCTATTGTGATAATTGATGTATTATTTTTAAATAATTGATTCAAATTTCATGTATTAATTTTATTTTCTTGGAAAGCTCTAATTCCTATATAAGTAATACGATCATTTAAAACTAAATCACTAATTTCATTTTTTCAAAATGTGTTATTAGGAATTTGTGTTACTTTAGTATTAGAAAGATCAACTTTTGTTATTGCATTGTTATAAAATGCATTATCACCCAAAGATTCTAATGAATTTGGAAATTTAATTGTTGTTATTTTATTATTCTCAAATGCCTTTGCACCAATGTTTTCAAGACTATTAGATAAAGTTACTGAAGTTAAAGCATTATTTGCAAATGCACTATTTCCAATACTTTTAAGATTATTAGGTAAAGTTATTGTGGTTAGTTTGCTATTTATAAAAGCATCATCTCCAATTGATGTTAATGAATCTGAAAATTCAATTGACATTAAACTGCTATTTGCAAATGCGCTGGCTCCAATATTTTCAATAGTATCAGGTAAAACAATTGATTTTAAAATTTTCCCATTAAAAGCATTGTTGGCTATTGATTTAATAGTAATTGATTTTACTTCATTACCATTAGCATCTGTTCCATATAATTCACTACTTAATGTAACATTTGATGAAAAATTATCATCATACCCTACAATTGTATCTTTAATGAAATATATACCATTAGATGTTTTTGCAGCAAAAGCCATATTAGAAGTATCTAGATTAGGATCTGGATTTCAGAATTTAAAAATAATTTCTTCTTTTTTTGAATTTATTTCAAATTGACATATAATGTTAAAACCAATGCTTGAATTAAGATTTTCAAGATTCATTGATGAAAATGTTTTCAATTCTTTCTTACCTGTAATTTCTATTCCAGTATTAGATGTCATATGAAAAGTAGATTCAAATTGATTGTAAATTTGATTATAATTTTCAAATGATTTATTTGAAAATTGTATAAGTTCTTCCATTTTTACACTAAATGTGTTTAGAAAATTATTAAATTGTTCTTCATCTACTTCAAAATAAGGAAAATTAATTGATTTTAAATATATCATTTTATCTTGATTGTTAGGTTTAAAAAATAAATTAAAGTAATTATTTTGAAAAGCAGGATCCGTTAAAACAAATGTGACTCTTGATTCATTTGAATCATTTTTAATTTCTTTTGCTTTAATTTCATTTTGATTGGTTGATGTTACACATTGAAATATATATTGGTCAACATCACAAGATAAATTAGTACCAGTAATTATAACTTCAAATCTATCAAAATATTTTAAAACTTCAATGCTTTGAACAATAGGATCTATTGATGTTGTAGGAATGTTAGGAATTATTGGTTCTTCGGGGGTTGTTGGATTTATTGTTGGATTATTCTCTGTAGATGAGTTTGTTACATTTTTGCCACAACTTACTGCTGATATTGCAATAACTGGTAATACAGTTATTATACTCATAGCAGTTAACATAACTATTTTATTTGTTTTCATAAATTACCTTACTTTTATTTTTATAATTTTGTTTTGTAAAATTCAAATTTAATTTTAATTTGAAATTAACTTACTAAATTTTATCATTTTTCTTAGATTTGCATCATAAATGTCATTTTAAATTATGTTTCAAAACTGTTAAGTAAAAATCAAAAGTCCCACTTGATTTCAAAAAAATAATTAAAAAGTATTTGCGAATTCAATAGCACTCATTAGTTTACCA
>CASDWL010000001.1 GCA_949284615.1 uncultured Mycoplasma sp. | reverse complement strand
TTCTGATAAACCCTCTAATCATTTATCAATATTTTGTGGCATAATGTGTTCCACTTCTCTAGATGTTCTCTTTATTTCTTCTCCTTCTTTTAATAATGAATCATTCATTGTATATTCAACTAAAACAAATAAATCTGTAATTTGAGATTTTTCTATGTTGTTTTGTAATTTTATTCTTATTTCATTATTAGGACATTTAGTTAAAGATAATTTATTGATATCATTTATGATATTTTCACAAATATCATTAATAGTAGAATAATTTTTATTAAAAGTATCATTAGCAATTTTGATTAAATCTCTTTTTATACTTGAATCACCTTGAGAAACCATAATTTTTGTTTTTATTAAGAATTTTGTTATAGATACAAATAATTTTTGGATTGTTTGTATTTCGTTTTTAGTTATAGGAATATTGTTAATTCCAAAGTTATCATATTCTCATTTAAATTTTTTATTAATGTGATTATATATTATGAATACATAATATGTGAATAATCTTCTTTTTTTATGGTCATTTATTATGCTAATAATTCTATTAATTTTTAATGATTTTAAAAAACTTTTTTCTGATTCGTTATCAATAATTTCCATATAAATTAGAATGTATGATTGCAAATAATTAATCATATTTTTATATTCTTCTAAAGAATTTAAATTATTATAATTTTCCAAGAAGGCATTAAAGGAACTTTTAATAATTTGAAATTTTTCTCTTTTGCTTTTATCAGGAAGTTCTTTACTTGTTATTAATTCTGCTATAGAAGAATAAAATTTTTCTATTTCATTTGAAGATTTAGTATTTTTTTTATCAATTTTTGTATTTGCCATAAGATTATTAAATTCAAGAGAGATTTCTTTTTCATAACTATTTATTAAATTGTCATTGCAAAAATTAAAAATGTGATTTTTTATTAGATCACTAATACTTAACTCTAATCCTTTTGTATTTAGATTTTCAAATAATTCCATTTCTTTTTTATTAGGGAATTTGTCATGTTCAAAATTAATAGAAGCAACTTGAAAATTTAATAAAAATATTTTTATAAAATCGATTATTTTTTCAGGTTGTTGTAAATCATTTTTTAAATAATCATAAATTAATTGATAGTTATTATCAAATTGAGTTCTTGATTTGTTAATATCAAATTCACCATTCAATATTTTTCTAAATGATTCATTATTTTCAATGGTTCCACCAGGATTATACAAATAACTATCTAGTTTATTATTATGAGTTTCTGAAATTTCAAAGTATCAATCCATATCTTCTACTTTATATTTAAATTCTTCTTTAAGAATATCTCTAGCTGCACAAATTAATAAAAAAGATGTTGTAATTCTTTGTTGTCCATCAATAATTTTGATTTGGTTAGGATCATTATTTCTTGTTCCTATTGTTTTTTTCTGAGCAATTGTTCCAAAATAATGTTTTTGATTATCTATTGTTCTGGCTTGAATATCTTCTAATAAACATTTAACATTCTCATCTTTTCATTCATATTTTCTTTGATAAATAGGGATAACCAATTTAGAATTTTTTATTGTTAATCAACTTTTAATACAATCTTGGTCTATTGTTAAATCATTTTTTAAAGAAGTTCCTATATCTTTTTTTCTTTGCGCTGCATCAATTGCACTTATATTCTGTTCATTTTGATTTCTTAAATAAACTTCTTCATCAAAATCAAAATCATCAAATTTTTCTACAATTTGTTTTATTTGATTTTGATATAAATGTTTAATAATTACAAAAATATTTTTTAATTTTGAAATCACATCATATTTTGTAAAGTTATATGGAATAGAATTTTTTTCTGAATGTTTATGTTGCTCAAAATTTCTTGCACTATTAATTTCTCTCATCAATGAAAATAAAAAATTAGAAGAAACTATTCTAGAATCATCTTGAATAGCTTTTATTTTTTGACTTAATCCCATCTTTAAGTTATCAATTAAAATATTATTATGTAAAATAAAACTATTATTACACACTCTAAAGCTTTTTGTATTTCAGTAATACAATAATTAGGTTCCCCTTTAGGATCTTCAGCTTTTTGGATGAAAGATATGATTTCATTTTTTTTATCAATTATAAATTTGTCACTTTCTAAAAATGAAAAGTTTTTTGTTAAATTATTAATT